>JAOUGZ010000060.1 GCA_029865405.1 Betaproteobacteria bacterium | reverse complement strand
GAGATCGGCGTGCTGGGCGGCTACCTGCCGCAGCAGTTGAGCGACGCCGAGATCGCGCAGGCGGTGGCCGCGGCAGCGGCCGAGGCGGGCGCGAGCGGCGTGAAGGAGATGGGCAAGGTGATGGCGCTGCTCAAGGCCCGCCTGGCGGGCCGGGCCGACATGGGCAAGGTATCCGCGCTTGTCAAAGCCAAGCTCGGGGGATAATAAAGGGGACAGTCCCCATTTGCTTTCTTGCAAACGGGGACAGTCCCCATGATCCCCGACTCTTTTAAGGCCGACCTGCTCAACCGCGTCGACATCGTCGAGGTGGTCGGGCGCTACGTGCCGCTGAAGAAGGCCGGCGCCAACCTGTCCGGCCTGTGCCCGTTCCACAACGAAAAGACGCCGTCCTTCACGGTGAGCCCGGCGAAGCAGTTCTACCACTGCTTCGGCTGCCAGAAGCACGGCAACGCCATCGGCTTTCTCATGGACTACGGCGGCATGGGTTACGTGGACGCGCTCAAGGATCTCGCCTCCATGGTCGGCATGCAGGTGCCCGAATGGCAGCCGCGCACGCCCGAAGAAGCAAAGAAGCAGGCGCGCGAAACCGACCTCGCCGCGCTCATGCAGAAGGCGATGGACTTCTACCGCGCCGAGCTCAAGCGCGCGCCGCGCGCGATCGATTACCTCAAGCGCCGCGGACTGTCAGGCGAGACCGCAGCGCGATTCGGCGTCGGCTATGCGCCCGACGACTGGCAGGGCCTGAAGCGCGCCTTTCCTGATTACGAGAGCACGGCGCTCGTGGAGTGCGGCCTGGTGATCGAAGGCGAGGGCAAGCGCTACGACCGCTTTCGCGACCGCATCATGTTCCCGATCTTCAACCGGCGCGACAGCGTGGTGGGATTCGGCGGGCGCGTGCTCGGCGAGGGCGAGCCGAAGTACCTGAACTCGCCGGAAACGCCGCTGTTCCAGAAAGGACTGGAGATCTACGGTCTGGGGCACGCGCGCGAGGCGATCCGCGAGGCGAAGCGCGCGCTGGTGGTCGAGGGCTACATGGACGTCCTCGCACTGGCGCAGCACGGCGTAGGCTACGCCGTGGCGACGCTGGGCACTGCGACCTCGCCGGTGCACGTCACGCGCCTGCTGCGCGAGCTGCGCGAAAGCGGCTGCGAGCTGGTCTTCTGCTTCGACGGCGACAGCGCGGGCCGCAAGGCGGCATGGCGTGCGCTGGAAGTGAGCCTGCCGCTCGCCACCGATACCACGGCGATACGGTTTCTCTTCCTGCCGGACGGCGAAGACCCCGACAGTTTCGTGCGCGCGCAAGGCAAGGACGCATTCGAGCGCCTCATCGCGCGGGCGCAGACGCTTTCGGGTTTCCTGCTGGGCGAGCTGCGCGCGCAGTCCGACCTCGCCGCGCCGGAAGGACGCGCGCGCTTCCAGGTGACGGCCAAGCCGCTCATCCAGCGCCTCGCCGCGCCGGCGCTGCGCCAGCAGCTGGTGCGCGCGGTGGCGGAGCTCGCGCAGATCGCGCCCGACTATGCGGACGGTTACTTTGCGCCGGAAGGCGAGGCCCGGCCGCGCCGGGCGGCCCCCGGCAAGGCGCAGGCGCCCATCCTGAAGAGCGAAGAGCAGCACCTGTTACGCTGCGTGGTGACCAATCCCGCGCTCGCCGAGGAACTGGACGAAGCGCTGCTCGACCCGGATCTGCCCGAATCCGCGGCGCTCAGGTCGCTGGCGGCGGACCTGGCGGGCACGGGCGGCGCGAGCGGCGCCGTGCTGGTCGACCGGTACCAGGGAACGCCGTTCGAGAAGGCGGTGTTCCAGGCGCAGGAGTCGGCCATCGACCAGGGCGTGACGCCCGAATCCGCCGCGCTGGAATTCCGCCAGCTGCAGATCGCGCTGCACATCCGCCGCAAGCATCGGGAGATCGAGGTGCTCAAGGGCCAGGTGGAGGTCAACCCCGCGTTGAACGCAGAGCTGCATCAGCGCGTCAAAGAATTGCACCAACTGAAGTCCCAGAGGTCCTGAGAGCCGGATTGGGGTAGAATCGCCCCCTTTTTTCCGGCCCTTCGGCTCATGGGCGAGGACGAGGCAAGAATGGTCAAGGCAAAGCGCAAGTCGAAGGCGAAACAACCTCGCAAGGCCGGCAAGAAAGCCAAAGCTATCAAGGTCTTGAAAAAGAAGAAGGCGCGGCCGGCGCCGAAGGCGCGCGCGCAGGCCAGGAAGCCGGCCAAGGGCAAGCTCGCAAGACCCGCGCCCGGAAAAGCGCCGAAGGCGGCGGCACACCCCAAGCCACAGGGCAAGGCCCCGACGCCGCCGAGGATCGACGGCAAGGCGAAAAAGCCCACCATCAAGAGCGCCAAAGCGGCGCTCGAGCAGCTCGAGGCGAAGCTTGCCGAGGGCGCGAAGACCAAGGCCGCACGCGGCCGCCCGGGGCGCAAGGCGAAGAAGGAAGAGTGGCTCGCGGCGATGGCCGTGCTGCCCAAGGAAGACGCCGAGACGCGCCGCACGCGCCTGAAGACGCTGATCAAGCTCGGCAAGGACCGGGGCTTCCTCACCTACGCGGAGATCAACGACCATCTGCCCGACGACCTGGTGGACGCCGAGCAGATCGAAGCCATCATCTCGACGTTCGGCGACATGGGCATCCAGGTCTACGACCAGGCGCCCGACCAGGAGCAGCTCCTCATCACCGCGGAGTCGACCCAGGTCGCCTCCAACGACGAGGACGTCGAGGAGCAGGCGGAGGCGGCGCTGTCGACCGTGGACTCGGAGTTCGGCCGCACCACGGACCCGGTGCGCATGTACATGCGCGAGATGGGATCGGTGGAGCTGCTGACGCGCGAAGGCGAGATCGAGATCGCGAAGCGCATCGAAGAGGGCCTGCGGCACATGGTCCAGGCGATCAGCGCCTGCCCGACCACGGTGCGCGAGATTCTCGGTCTCGCCGAGAAGGTGGACAAGGAGGAGATGCGCATCGACGAGGTGGTGGACGGCCTCATCGACCCGAACGCCAAGGACGAGTTCGACCCGAAAAAGGCGGAGGCCGCGAGCGAGGAGGAGGAAGAGGAGCAGATCGAGGAAGAGGAAGGCGAGAGCGAAGAGGACGAGGGCGCCGCGCAGACGGCGAGCCTGCTGAAGCTGCGCACCGAGGCGCTGGAGAAATTCGCGCGCATCCGGCGGCTGTTCGAGCGCATGCAGCGCGTGCTGGAGAACAAGGGCTCCAAGGACAAGGACTACCTGCGCGTGCGCGACCAGATCTCCGCCGAGCTGATGACCATCCGCTTCACCGCGCGCACCGTCGAGCGACTGTGCGACAGCGTGAGGAGCCTGGTCGACGACATCCGCAGCCACGAGCGCCAGATCCACGACATCTCGGTGAACAAGGCGCTGATGCCGCGCCAGCACTTCATCAAGGTGTTCGTCGGCACCGAGGGCTCGAAGCGCTGGCTGGCGGGCGAAGTGAACGGCAACCATCCGTGGAGCGAGCAGCTCACGCGCCTGGAGCCGGCGATCCTCGAGCTGCTGGGCAAGATCCAGGGCGTGCAGCAGAAGATCGGCATCTCGATCCGCGACCTGAAGGAGATCAACAAGCAGATGTCGACCGGCGAGGCGAAGGCGCGCCGCGCCAAGCGCGAGATGACCGAAGCGAACCTGCGTTTGGTGATCTCGATCGCGAAGAAGTACACCAACCGCGGCCTGCAGTTCCTCGACCTGATCCAGGAAGGCAACATCGGCCTGATGAAGGCGGTGGACAAGTTCGAATACCGCCGCGGCTACAAGTTCTCGACCTACGCCACGTGGTGGATCCGGCAGGCCATCACGCGCTCGATCGCCGACCAGGCGCGCACCATCCGCATCCCGGTGCACATGATCGAGACCATCAACAAGATGAACCGCATCTCGCGCCAGATCCTGCAGGAGACCGGGCAGGAGCCCGACCCGGCGACGCTCGCGCAGAAGATGGAGATGCCGGAAGAGAAGATCCGCAAGATCCTCAAGATCTCCAAGGAGCCGATCTCCATGGAGACGCCGATCGGCGACGACGACGACTCGCACCTGGGCGACTTCATCGAGGACCAGTCGACGCTCGCGCCGAACGACGCGGCGATGTACGCGTCGCTGCGCGAGGTCACCAAGGAAGTGCTGGACACGCTCACGCCGCGCGAGGCGAAGGTGCTGCGCATGCGCTTTGGCATCGAGATGAACACCGACCACACGCTGGAGGAGGTCGGCAAGCAGTTCGACGTCACGCGCGAGCGCATACGCCAGATCGAGGCCAAGGCGCTGAGGAAGCTGCGGCATCCCTCGCGCTCCGAGCGGCTGAAGAGCTTCCTCGATCAGGAAGGGTAGAAAGAAGGGCCGCGAGAAGCGGCCCTTCTGCTATTCGGGGGCCGGTAGCTTAGGGGTTAAAGCAGCGGACTCATAATCCGTTGATCGTTGGTTCGATTCCAACCCGGCCCACTTCGCTTCCCCTGCAGCGATGCCGGAGATGAACGCCCAGTGGCAGGCCATGCCCGCGAGCACGGCGAGATGGAAGATCTCGTGCGGGCCGACGATTCGCGGCAGCAATACCGGCCAGCGCAGGAACTCAGCCAGCGCGCCGGCGGTGTAGGCAAGGGCGCCCCAGAGCACGAGCCGTATTGCATGCCAGCCATACCGGCGCGCAAGCGCCGCCGCGGACACGGCGCCGAACCAGCCCAGTCCGAGGTACATCGTCAGTCCGAGCCACTCCGGCACGGTGTCGAAATAGACGGTTTTCAGAATCACGCCGATGAGCGCCGCGCCCCAGACTGCGGCCAGCATCCCCCAGCGCCATGCGCCGCGGAACAGGATCGCGTGCACGGGCGTGAAGCTCGCTGCTATCAGCAGGAAGATCGCGGCATGGTCGAGCCGCTTGAGCACGGCCGTCTGCGCGGCTTCCGGGGGCAGCATGTGGTAAGCCGCGCTCGAACCAAGCAGCAGAATGCAAGAGAACGCGAACACGCAAAGCGATGTCAGGCGCGCGCGGCTGCCACGTCCGCGGCGCAGCAGAGCGCCGGCCTGGGCCGCAAATACCAGCGCGCCCGCAAGATGCGTGACAGAACTCACGGGATCGCTCATTCCGGCGATGGCCAGCATGCGGGCGGATTCCATGTTCACCGCATGCTAACCCCGCGCGGGCCATGAGTCGGCGCACAATCGCCCCTTCTCGCGATACAGTACGCACCTACAGCATGTCAGACAAATCGCGCGCCTATCAATTGACCGCGGCCGGCCGTTCGGCCTGGGAGAGCCAGGACACCGCTGTGCCCGAGGACTACCGGCGCATCCTTTGGCTGATGGACTTTCATGGCCAGGACGGCGTCGTGGGCGAGCTGCTGCGCCGCTACCCGCGCAACGTTCTCGACGAATGGCTGGCGGAAATGGAAGACCTCGGCTTGATCGAGCTGTCCGCTGCCGGGCAGGAGGGCGGGTCGACGTTCTCGACGCGCGAGGCCGACCGTACGCTCGGCCTGGACCAGGCGCGTTTGAAGCGCAGCGGGGAAGCGGCGAGCCTCGCGCTGGCGCGTACCGGCGCATACATTTCCGCGGATCGCCTCAGCCGCCGCCCGGCGCCGCGCAAACCGCCCGCGGATTGCGTGGTGCTGATCGTCGAGGATGACCCGGACCAGCTCGCCCTCGCCGATCTCAGGGTGAGCATGGCCGGCTACCGGGTGCGCGTCGCCAAGTCGGTGAACGAATTCCTGCACAGCATGCTCGACGAAGGCGCCCCCGACCTCCTGCTTCTCGATGTCGTGTTGCCGGACGGCAACGGTTTCGAATTGCTGGCCAAGATGCGGCGCCACGCCGTGCTCGGGTCGCTGCCGATCGTCATGCTCACGGCGGAGAACGAAGCCGCGGACGTCGGCAAGGGGCTGCTGCTCGGCGCCGATGGCTACATCACCAAGCCCTACACGAAGAACATTCTCGCGGACGTCATCCGGCGCGTCCTGAAGCAGGACGGCGGCGCATAGCGGACGTGCGGATAAGCTACGCCCGGCCGCCTATGTCACAGTTCGCCGGGATGCACACGGGGAGTCCTGTTGAGCGGCGGTGACGGCGGCGGCGAGGAACTCGCGGACTGGCTGAAAGAAGCCGGTCGGCGCGCGCAATCGAGGGCGCCGGACGCCGCCGCGGCCGAGCGCGACGACACCTACAATTCGCCCGCGTCCCTGCATCGCTATCTCGAGGCGCTTGCGGGCAGGAAGCTGCAGACGCATGGCGAGGTGCTGGAGTTCCTCAAGGAGGTGGCGGGGACCCAGCCACAGGGCTACCGCGAGCACGAACGCCGGCGCATGGTGCGCGAAGTGGCGCTGATCGTGCTGCTGGCGATCAGCTATCTGCATTTCTACTACTGGGAAGTGCAATTGGAGATTGCGGCGCTCAACACCGTCAACGTATTCATACCCGGGGCCGATGCGCGGCCGAAGAAATCCTCGTCCTGAGGGCTCAGGACGACGGGCGCGCGGCCCGGCGCCGCAGCAGGCGCGCGAAGTTCTCCAGCGATAGCAGGTGCGCGTAGATGCGCCCGAGGATCCCTTTCTTCGCCAGGTTCCTGAACTGGCTGGCATTGAGGTGCCCGATCTTCGATTCGTCCACGCGGTGCATGCCCGTGAGCTGCATCTGCCCGCCCTGATCGAGCTTCGCCTGCATGCTGAAGGGCTGCAGCAGCGCGTAGTCGGCGAGTATCGCGCACAGCGCGCGGCCGCGCTCCAGATCGGCCTCGTACCCGACGAGCAGGCGCTGCAGGTCACGCCACTTGGCGAGCGGCTCGCCCGTGTCGTCGAACAGGGGTTCGCCGTCGGCGCCCCCGATGCACGCCTGCTCCACGCAGATCAGCCGCTCCGGCTGCTCGACGGCCTGCCGCCTGACCTTCGCCATGCAAAACGGGTAGCGGCGCGCGTACGCGGGTACGTAGACCTCCTGCGCCCACGCGTCGGCGGCGCTGAACAGGTTCTCGCCCGCGCGCATGCCGAGCACCGCGACCGGCGCATACGTCTTGCCGCCGTCAGCGGACGTAAACACGAGGGGATAATCGCGCGCCGCGGGAGCGAACTCCGTGTAGCTGATCGGGATCGCATTCAGCGTGCGCACGAAGGGCGGCGCCTCGCCGGCTCGCATCAGGCGCACGCGGTGCGTCTTGAGCAGCGGGACGACATCCGTGTAGCCGAACGGGGGACTGATCTGCATGGGAAATGCCTCGGGAAGATCGACCCATCATAGTGGCTGCGGCGCCGCCGCCGCAATGCGCCGCGGCATCGTCCCAGGTGTCCGGATCTGCTGTAAAATCCGCGACTTCCCACGGGGTGGTAGCTCAGCTGGGAGAGCGTCGCGTTCGCAATGCGAAGGTCGAGGGTTCGATCCCCTTCCACTCCACCACGGATTCCCAGGGCTCGCCGGCACGTCTGGCGGGCCTCGCGCTTTGCGCCGCCGCGTGAGCACATGCCCAATTGCTGACGCAATTGATCCCTCCCCTCGGGGGGCGCGCGGAGCACATGTCCCCGATCGGGGGACAATCGCGGGCGTGAGCGCGTCCCGCGCTCCGAAAGGGGGATGAACGACGCGATGGCGTTCCCGCTGCGGCCGCGCACTATCCACGGCGAGCTCGCGATGCTCGTCGGCGTACTGCTGATGCCGTTCATCGCCCTTGCGGCATATCTCCTCTACGCCCAGGCGCAGCGGGACGTGGAGGATGCCGAGGCCGTTGTTCGCAGGCTGGCCGAAAGCCATGCCGAGCGCGTAACCCGGTTCGTGGCTGAGACGCGCGCCGTGCTGCAGACGGTCGCCTGGCGGCCCCTGGTGCGCGCCATGGACCCGGCGCGCTGCGACCCGGGATTGCGCGAGCTCCTCGATCTCTATCCGAAAGCCGCCGATTTTCTGGTGGTGAACCGCGAGGGTCGGATCCTGTGCGGCGCAATACCGTCGGCGGGCGGGCGCGTTCCCGGCAGCGCGGATGAGCCGGTGCTGCGCGAAGCGCTGTCAACGGGAGATTTCGCTCTGTCGCGGCCGGTCATGGGCCGCGTGAGCGAGCGCTGGCAGGTCGCCGCCGTGCAGCCGGTGGTCGGCGAGGGCGGCGCGCTCTCGGGCACGGTCAGCATGTCGATCGACCTGGGCAACTGGGACCTATTTGCACTGGAGCGCGAGGTGCCCGAAGGAACGGTCATCGCGCTGTTGAGCGGCAGCGTGATCATTGCGAGATCCAGCGAAGCGCAGGAGTGGATCGGTCGCGATATCGCCGGCAGCGAGATCATGGGCCATGTACGCGGCGCTCCGGGGGGCGTCGTGCGCGCGCGCGGCGCGCTCGACATGGACCGCATCTGGGGTTATGAGCGCGTTCCCGATACGGACTGGACCGTGCTCGCCGGGATACCGGCCGAGCAGGTGATCGGGCCCGTACGGGAGCGCTCGGCGCAGGTCGTGCTCTTCATCTCGCTCGCCGTCGGCCTGGTCATCGCGCTGGCGGTCGCGTTCGCGCGCCGCCTGGCGCGGCCGGTGGGACAGATCGCGCAGGCGCTGCGCCTGCGCGCCGAGGGACGCGAGGACGTGCCCATCCCGGTCACCGGTCCGCGCGAGATCGCGGCCATGGCGCGCGAGCTGAACCGCGGCTTCGAGCGGCGCGCGCGTTCGCAGCAGCTTTTTGCGGCGCTGTCCGAAGTGAATGAATCCGTCGTACGGGTGCGCGAGCGCGAGGATCTGTTCCGGGAGGTGTGCCGCATCTGCGTGGAGCGCATGCAGTTCCGGGTGGCTTCGGTCGCGCTCATCGACAGCGCACGCCAGTGCATCGTGCCGCGGGTCTATGCGGGACCCGGCAGCAGCGTCCTGCGCGACATCGTCTTTCCGCTCGATCCGTCGGATATCCTGGCCGTTACGGTGACCGCGACCGCGGTGCGCACGAAGCGCGCCGCCGTGGCGAACGACGTCGACGCCGATCCGGCGAAGGTGGCGGCGCGGCCCCTGCGCGCGCGCATCGGCTCGAGGTCCGCCGCTTCCTTTCCGCTATTCCAGGGGGGCGGGATCATCGGCGCGCTGACGGTGCATGCGCAGGCCGTGGATTTCTTCGACGATTCCATGGTCGAGCTGCTGACGCGCATGGCCGACGACATTTCCTTCGCGCTCGACAAGCTCGCCGAGCGGGACAAGCTCGGCGCGCTGACGCGCGAGCTCGAGGAGCGCGTGCAACTGCGCACCGCGGAGCTCGAGGCGGCCAACAGGGAACTCGAGGCCTTCAGCTACTCGGTATCGCACGACCTGCGGGCGCCGGTGCGTCATGTGGACGGATTCGTGCGCCTGCTCGAGCAGGAGCTGGCGCCGCCGGGCGCCAAGGTGGCGCATTATCTCGCCACCATCTCCGCGGCCGCGCGGCGCATGGGCACGCTGATCGACGATCTGCTGACACTGTCGCGCACCGGTCGGCAGAGCCTGGATCTGCGGCGCGTGGACCTGGGCGCGATGGTGCGCGATCTGATCCGCGAGTTCGGCCATGAAACCGGCGGACGCGCCGTGCAGTGGACGATCGACAAGCTGCCGGCGGTGATGGCGGACGCTTCGCTGCTGCGCATCGTCCTGCACAATCTGCTCTCGAATGCGCTGAAGTACTCGCGCGCGCAGCCGGTGGCGCGGATCGCCGTCGAAGCGCACGCCGGCGGTGCGGGCGCGGTGGAAATCACGGTGCGCGACAATGGCGTTGGCTTCGACGCGCGCTTCGCGGACAAGCTGTTCGGCGTGTTTCAGCGGCTGCATCGCGACGACGAGTTCGAAGGGACGGGCATCGGCCTGGCGACGGCGCGGCGCATCGTTCACCGACACGGACACCGCATCTGGGCCGCGAGCGAGCTGGGCAAAGGAGCGGCATTCACGTTCACCATGACGCAGGCGGAGGTTGCCCATGAAGGCGGCGCGCATACTGCTGGCTGAAGACAGCGCGCAGGACGTCGAGCTGACGCTGAATGCGCTGGCCGGGCACAACATCTCCAATTCGGTGGCGGTGGCGCGGGACGGTGCCGAAGCGCTCGATTACCTCTGCCAGCGCGGCGCGTACGCCCGCCGCGAGGAGGGCAATCCGGTGCTCCTGCTCCTCGACCTGAAGATGCCCAGGGTGGACGGGCTCGAGGTGCTGCGTACGGTCAAGTCGGATCCGCGATTGCGTACCATTCCGGTGGTCATCCTGACGTCGTCACGCGAGGAGCAGGACGTGGTGCGCAGCTACGAGCTGGGCGTCAACGCCTACGTGGTGAAGCCCGTCGAGTTCGACAAGTTCCTGCGCGCCGTGCGCGAGGTGGGGTTGTTCTGGATGCTCGTCAACGAGCCGCCGCCGGCGGCGAGCAGCTGATCGCATGGCACGATTGCGCGTATTGCTGCTCGAGGACTCGGCGGCGGACGCCGAGCTGGCGCTCGCCGCGCTCGCCGCGGCGGGTGTCGAGTGCGCCACGGACACGGCCGGCGGGCGCGAGGATTTCGAGCGCCTGTATGCCGCGGATCGCTACGACATCGTGCTTGCCGACTACAGC
>JAOUGZ010000059.1 GCA_029865405.1 Betaproteobacteria bacterium | reverse complement strand
CTGCGCGAGGCCCTCCACCGTCTGGATGTCGCGCCCTTCGCACTGCAGCGCGAGCTCCAGGCACGAGAGCACCGGCGCGCCGTCGACGAGCACGGCGCAGGCGCCGCACTCGCCCAGCTCGCAGCCATGCTTGGTGCCGGTGAGGTTGAGCTCCTCGCGCAGCACTTCGAGCAGCGTCTTGTACGAATGGAACAGCACCTCCTGCTCCTCCCCGTTCACGCGCAGCGTCAAGCGCACCCGCTTCATGCCAGCCCCTTTACCAGATAGTCGGACAGCGTCTCGGCGATCTCGTCGGGCCCCTGCGCGCCCTCGGGCCGGTACCAGCGCGCCGTCCAGTTGACCGCGCCGAGCATGGCGCGCGTGATGAGCGCCGCGTCGCCGCGCGGCATGGCCTCGGCGACGATGCCGCGCACGGCACGCTCATAGGCGTCGCGCTTCTCGATCATCGGCGCGCGCAGCTTATTCGGCAGCGCCTCCACGTCGAGGTGTGCCGTTGCGCCCTCCAGCTCGTCGAGCATGCTGTGCACGTGCGCGCGCAGGACCGCGCGCAGGCGCTCGCTCGCCGTGCCGCGCGCCGCCGCCACCGCCGCTTGCATGCGCTCGAGCGTGCGCTCCTGGCAAAAAAGCAGGATCTCGTCCTTGCCGGAGAAATAGTGGTACAGGTTGCCGGGCGAGAGGCCGGCCTCCTCGGCGATCTCGCGCATGCCCGCCGCGGCGATGCCGCGGCGGCGGAAGACGCGCGCCGCGGCGCGCAGGATGTCGAGGCGCCGGGCTTCGTTCCGCTGGCGCACGCGCGCCGAGGGCTGGCGCACGGAACTCACGTTCAAAACTTGAACCATTGTTCGAATAATATTCTTAACTGCATGGAAATCAAGCGCCTTTCTTGACCTGCGTCATGAAAGCGGGAGCCAGGGCCCGCAGCCGCTCGTCGCTCATCCGGCCGCTGCGCATCATGTAGTCGTAGGCGAGGCCCAGGGCGTCGAAACGCCGCATGCGCGCCGGAAACGCCTCGTACCAGAGGGAGCTCGCGCCCGCCGCCGAGAACAGCTTCTCGACCACGGGCCGGCGCGCGCGCTCGAAGGCCGCGAGCGCCGCCGCCACGTCCTCGCCCGCTTCGCCGAAGGCGCGATCCAGGGCGATGGCGTCTTCGAACGCCAGGCGCGTTCCCGAGCCGATGGAGAAGTGCATGCTGCGCAGCGCGTCGCCGATGAGCACGCGATTTCCCGCGGACCAGGCCTCGTTCGACAGCAGCGGAAACCGGCGCCAGATGGAATGATTCGAGACCAGCCCGCGGCCGTCGAGCTCCGCGGCGAATACCCGCTCGCAAAATGCCCGCGATCCGGCGTCGCTCATGTGCTCCAGCCCCGCGCGCGCCCAGGTGTGCGCATCGCATTCGACGATGAAGGTGCTCATGTCCGGGCTGTAGCGATAGTGATGCGCGACAAAGGCGCCCTGCGGGGTGTCGCGGAACGTCAGCGTGAGGCAGTCGAAACGCCGGCGCGTGCCGTACCAGACGAACCGGTTGCTGAGCCATTCGACCTTGGGCGCGAAGCCCGCGCTGCCGCGCACGACGGAATTGAGGCCGTCGGCGCCGACCACCAGGTCGGCCGGCGGCGGTGAATCGAGCCGTTGCCCGAAGCGCATCGCGACCCCCGCGTCGCGGCACAGCGCCTGCAGAAACTGGATCAAGTGCAACCGGGCGATGGCGGAGAAGCCGTTGCCGTCGATGTCGATCGCCTGCCCGCGGTGCACGATGCGCTGCGTCGGCCATGACTCCATGCGCGCGGCGAGCGCGGCGTGCAGGTCGGGCGCATCGCGCTCGAGGAAGGCGAGCGCGCCCTGCGAGAACACGACGCCGAAGCCGAAGGTGGCGTCAGGGGGATTCTGCTCCCGCACCTCGACCCGCCAGCCGGGGCGCCGCCGCTTGGCGAGCAGTGCGAACAGGAGCCCCGCCGGGCCGGCGCCGATGATGCAGATGTGCATCGGCCGATGATACAAATTGTTACGCCTTGTTACCGCGCCCGGGCCGGCATGGGTCTAATCTTGGGACCGTGAAGCGAGCCCTGATCTTCCTGGCGGCAGCCATGATCGGCGCGCTGGCGATCGCCGGCCCTGCCGACGCGCACCGCGGCGGCCGCGTGCGCCTCGGCGTGGTCATCGGCGCGCCGGTGTGGTGGGGCTGGCATCCGTGGCACTATTACCCGCCTTACGAGCGCGTGATCGTCGAGCGACCGGCCCCTACCGTGTACGTGGAGAAGGACGACGGCGAGGCGCGCGATGCCGACCAGTACTGGTATTTCTGCCCCGATTCGAAAACCTACTACCCCTACGTCAAGCAATGCCCAAGCCCATGGCAACGCGTCGAACCCTCGCCGCAGCAGTAAGCGCGGCCGTCCTGCTGCTCGCCGGCTGCGCCACGGCGCCGACCGGGCCGTCGGTGCTGGTGCTCCCCGGCGAAGACAAGACCTTCGACCAGTTCCGCGCCGACGACTATGAGTGCCGGCAGTACGCCAGCTTCCAGGTGCAGGGCACGACGCCCGATGACATCGCCGCTCAGAGCGGCGTGAAGAGCGCGGCGGTGGGCGCCGCCGTCGGCGCGGTGGCGGGCGGCCTGATCGGCGGTCGCGACGGCGCGGCCACCGGCGCCGGCGCCGGCCTGATCGTCGGTTCCGCGGGTGGCGCGGGCGCGGCGCGCAGTTCGCAGATGAGCGCGCAGCGCCGCTACGATTTCGCCTTCCAGCAGTGCATGTACGCCAAGGGGCACAAGGTCCCCGTCGAGGGTTACGCGACGATGCGGCAGCGCGGGCGCGGCTACGTTCCGCCGCCGCCGCCCCCGCCGCGCTGACCGCCTAGGGCAGCTGGATTTTCCCGCCGCCCCCACCGCCGAGGCCGCCCATGCCGCCGGCCGGCGGCATCCCGCCCTGCGGCACGACGATGGACGACGCAGCCTGGCGCCGCAGCTCCTGCAGCTCCTTCATGGTGCGCTCGATCGCCTCCTTGGCGAGCGGGCCGAACTGCTTCGCCGCGTCTTCGAGCGTCGAGGCCGGGATCTCGAACGCGATCGGCAAGGTGCCAACTTGCGTCATGACCTGCGTTTCGCCCACGTAGACCACCGGCCGCGAGACGTCGGTGGTGGCGTCCGCCTTGACCGGCGTCATGCGGCGGATGGTGCCGATGCGCCGGTCGGTGAAGACCTCCTCCAGGTAGAGCGCCGCCGGGTCCAGTTTCGGGTCGCCGCCGCGCTGCTTGTCGTCTGCCGTTGCCATGTCAGTCCTCTTGAATGAGCCGAATGCCGCTAGTTTACTGCGCGCGCAGCGGCGAGCGTCAGCTCGATGAGCCGGCGCTGCGCGCGGCTGCCGCCGATGCGCTCGTGCTCGGCCATGTGCGGCTCGATGAGCGCGACCGCTTTCGCGTAGTCCTTGCGGGCGAAGGCGTCGAAGGCTTCGGCGAGGTGCGGCACGATCGGGCCGGCGAGCAATTTGCCGGCCTTCTCGCGCTCCTGCAATTGGCCGAGAAGCGTCTCGAGAGCCAGTTCGTCGCCCGTCGCCGCATAGGCGAGCGCGCGGTGCACGTCGGCGAAGGCGAGGCCGGCGGCGGGAAAGTTCTTCGAGCCATAAGCGCTGACCTCACGCCATAGCCCCTGCTCGCGTTTGTGCCCGGCGAGCTCGGCGCGCCACAGGAACGCCGCGGCGTCGGTGAGCACGTTGATCGGCGGGCCCCAGGCGGCGCCGGGGTGCACGCCCTGGAGATAGGTGCGCATCGCGCCTTGCACGTCGCCCAATTCCATCTGCCACAGAGCGATGTGCCAGTTGATGTGGCAGTGAAGCAGTCCCTCCTTCGCGTAGCCGGGGAGCCACTGCCGCAGGTAAGCGAGCCCCTCTTCCTTTTCACCGGCCTCGTAGTGCACGTGTGCTTTGACGTGCGCGCCGTGCGCGCTTTGCGGGTCGAGTTGCATCGCGCGCTCGATTGTTTCTCGCGCGACCTCCGTGTCGCCGGTCTCGACCTGCGCGAAGGCGAGCTGCACCCGAAACCAGGGCTCGTCGCCGTAGTGCGGCGCGAGGCTTTCCATCAGCTCGCGCAACTCCTGCTCCCTGCCCTTGCGGCCGGAGAAGCCGATCAGGCCGAACACGCCGGTGCAGGGCGCGAGCACCATCGCATCGCGCGGGTGCTGCTCGAGGTGCCCGCGCGCGAGCGCGTACGCCTTGGCGGCGGCACCTTCGACCGTCAGAAGGACGACCTCGGCGACGGCGCGCTCACGCTCGGAGAGCATTGGCATCAGCGCACGCGCCTGGGCGGCGGCGGCCTTCGCTTCGGGAACGCGGGCAGCGAGGAATAGCGCGCGCGCGCGCCCCGCATGCGCCAGCGCGAATGACGGATCGGCCTCGATCGCGCGCTGGAAGGCCCGCTCGGGACCCGGCTTCGCGCCGAGCAGCCGGTCGACGCCTTCGCGATAGGCGTCGCGCGTCGCGTTCACGCGCGCAGCTTGAAGCGCTGGATCTTTCCGGTCGCCGTCTTCGGCAGCTCGGCCGCGAACTCGATCCATCGCGGATACTTGTACGGCGCGAGCTTTTCCTTCACGTGCGCCTTCAGCTCCTCCTCGCTCGCCTTCGCCCCGGGCTTCAGCACCACGTAGGCCTTGGGCTTGACGAGCTTCTGCTCGTCTTCCTTGCCGACCACCGCCGCCTCGAGCACCGCCGGGTGTCCCACCAAAGCCGCCTCCACTTCCGCCGGCGACACCCAGATGCCCGACACCTTCAGCATGTCGTCGGTGCGCCCGCCGTAGGCGTAGAAGCCGTCGGCGTCCTGCGTGTACTTGTCGCCGCTCTTGGTCCAGGCGCCGACGAAGGTGGCGCGGCTCTTGGCGCGGTTGTTCCAGTAGTACAGCGCACTGGTCGTGCCGGAGATTTCCAGCTCGCCGAGCTCGCCCTGCTCCACGACTTTGCCCTGCTCGTCCACCAGCCGCAGCGCGTAGCCGGGGACCGCCTTGCCGGTGGTGCCGTAGCGCAGATCGCCCGGCCGGTTGGAGAGGAAGATGTGCAGCATCTCCGTCGAGCCGATGCCGTCGAGGATCTCCAGGCCGGCCTTGTCCTTGAAGCTCTTCGCGATCTGCGGCGGCAGCGCTTCGCCCGCCGACACGCAGATGCGCAGCGCCAGCGCCTCCTTCTTCGGGAATGCCGCATCCGCGAGCATCGCCGCGTAGAGCGTCGGCACGCCGTAGAACAGCGTCGGCTTCTTCTCCGTCAGCCGCTTGAACACCGCCGCCGGCGTGGGGCGCTCGGCCATCAGCACCGAGGTCGCGCCCACCGCGAGCGAAAAGGAGAGAGAGTTGCCCAGTCCGTAGGCGAAGAACAGCTTCGCCGCGGAGAAGACGACGTCGCTGTCCTTCAGTCCCAGCACACCGCGCGCGTACAGCTCGGCAGTCTCGACCATGCTGGCGTGCGCATGCACCGTGCCCTTGGGCATGCCGGTCGAGCCCGAGGAGTAGAGCCAGAAGCAGGCGTCGTCGCAGGTGGTCGGCGCGGGCGCGAGCGTCGCTGCGCCCTTCTCCAGCACCTTGTTGAACGACGCGCCGGACACGATGACGTGCTTCAGGAACGGCAGCTTGCCGACGATCGGCGTGAACTGCGGCAGCAGCGCTTCGGACACGATGAGCGACTGCGCCCGGCTGTCCGAGAGCATGTACTCGTAGTCCTTGGTAGTGAGCAGCGTGTTCACGGCCACCGGAACGATCCCGGCGCGGATGGCGCCGAGAAAGGCGACCGGCCAGTCGATCGTGTCGTGCATCGCGATCAGCACGCGGTCTTCCATGCGCAGCCCCATGGCGAGCAGGCCGCCGCCGAAGCGGTTCACGCGCTCGGCGAGCTGCGCGTACGTGATCGAGCCCGCGTCGTCGTGGAACGCGGCCTTGGCGCCGCGCCCCGCCTGCAGGTTGCGCTCAATGAGGTCGTAGGCGGCGTTGTAGGCGCGGGGGATCTCGATGCGCGGCGGCGAAACGGAATGGTCGGCCCGTGACAGTTCCATGGTGCGTCCTCCTCGCGCTCGATTCTAGGCGGTCTGCGCGAGCCGTTCGCGCACCTTGTCCACCCAGGCCGGCGCCCACTCGAGCGCCACCTCTTCGGGCAGCGTGCCGCTCGAGGCATCATGCGTATAGCGCTCGCCGATGCGCTCGGCGCCGAGGCTCCCGAGCAGCTCGTCGAAGCGCTTGCCGCCGAAATTGAAGGTCTCGGCGTAGGTCCGGTCGCCCAGGCCGAATACGCCGTAGCGCACGCCCGCGAGATCGGGCTTCTGCGCCCCGAGCGCCTCGAAGAACGCCTTGGCGTTGTCCGGCACGTCGCCCTGCCCGTAGGTCGAGGTGCAGATGAGGTAGATCGCTTCGCGGTCGGCGAAGACCGACGGCTCGAGCTTGTCCATGAGATGCGTGACGACCTGCAGGTCGTCGCCGTCGAGCGCGAGCTCCATTTCCTGCGCGCACATCTGCGCGGTGCCGGTCATGGTGCCGACGAGGATGTTGATTTTCATCGCTTGAACAGTATAATGCATGTAATCCGACAGCGTAAAGCACTATACTTCATATGGGCGCACCCTCACTGCCGCTGCACCGAGACGACCAGGCTGAAGCCGCCTATCTGGGGCGGCTCGGCGACCGCGTGCGCGCCTGGCGCGCCGAGCACGCGATGACGCGCAAGTCGCTCGCCCTCGCCTCGGGGGTTTCCGAGCGCTACCTGGCGCAGCTCGAGTCGGGCCGGGGCAACATCTCGGTGCTGCTGCTGCGCAAGCTCTCGCACGCCATGCAGGTGCCCGTGGAGCTGCTGGTGCGCGAGCACGCGGACACCGGCAAGGGGCAGCGCATCGCGCTCATCGGCCTGCGCGGCGCGGGCAAGTCGACGCTGGGCGCGAAGCTCGCGCAGGCGCTGGACATGCCCTTCATCGAGCTGGACCGCGAAGTGGAAAAGCAAGCCGGCGCGCCGCTCGACGAGGTGTTCTCCATGTATGGCCAGGAAGCGTTCCGCCGCTTCGAGCGCTCGGCGCTGGCGCGCGTGCTGCGCGAGGCGCCGCGCGCCGTCATCGCCACCGGCGGCAGCCTGGTCACCGATCCCGACACCTACAACCTGCTGCTCGATGAGTGCACCTGCGTCTGGCTGAAGGCCACGCCCGAGGAGCACATGGCGCGCGTCATGGCGCAAGGGGACGTGCGGCCCTTCAAGGGCAGCCCGGCGGCACAGGAAGAAATCCGACGGCTGCTCGCCGATCGCGACCGGCTGTACGCCCGTGCCGATGCCGTGCTCGACACCTCGGCCCGCCCGGTGAAGCACAGCCTTGCCGAGCTGAAGGCGCTCGTCGCCAAGGAGACCGCATGAACGCCCCTGGCACCGTGCCCGCACCCGTATCGTTCGAGACCCAGCCCGCGACATATCACCACTGGAAGCTCGCGTTCGACGGCCCGGTCGCCACGCTCACCCTCGACATCGACGAGGACAAGGGGATCGCCCCCGGCTACAAGCTGAAGCTCAACTCCTACGATCTCGGCGTCGACATCGAGCTGCATGACGCGCTGAACCGTATCCGCTTCGAGCACCCCGAGGTGAAGACGGTGGTCATCACCAGCGGCAAGAGCCGCATGTTCTGCTCGGGCGCCAACATCTACATGCTCGGCCTCTCCACGCACGCCTGGAAGGTGAACTTCTGCAAGTTCACCAACGAGACGCGCAACGGCCTCGAGGACTCGAGCGCGCATTCCGGCCTCAAGTTCCTCGCCGCGCTGAACGGCACGACCGCGGGCGGCGGCTACGAGCTCGCGCTCGCCTGCGACGAGATCGCCATGGTGGACGACCGCTCGAGCACCGTGAGCCTGCCGGAAGTGCCGCTGCTCGGCGTGCTGCCCGGCACGGGCGGCCTCACGCGCATCATCGACAAGCGCAAAGTGCGGCGCGATCTCGCCGACGTGTTCTGCACCACCGCCGAGGGCGTGCGCGCCGACCGCGCGCAGCAGTGGAAGCTGGTCGACCACATCGCCAGGCCGCAGCAGTTCGCCGAGACCGTGCAGGCACGCGCGCTCGAGCTTGCCAAGGGCTCCGACCGTCCGGGCGGCGAGGGCGTGGCGCTCACACCGCTCGGCGAGAGCCGCCTCGTCAAGGTCGCGCTCGACGCGGCCGGCGGCACTGCCACGATCACCGTGCGCGGCCCCGAGAACGCGGCGCTCGAGCGCAGCGCCGACTGGTATCCCCTGCGCCTCGCCCGCGAGCTCGACCGCGCGATCCTGAGCCTCCGCCACAACCAGCTCGAGATCGGCCTGTGGCTGCTGAAGGCCGAGGGCGACCCCGGGAAAGTGCTGGCGCTCGACGCGCTGCTGGAGAAGAACGACAAGGACTGGTTCGTGCGCGAAACGATCGGCATGCTGCGCCGCACGCTCGCTCGGCTCGACGTGTCGTCGCGCTCGATGTTCGCGGTCATCGACAAGGGCTCGTGCTTCGCCGGGACGCTGGCCGAGCTCGCGCTCGCCGCGGACCGCAGCTTCATGCTCGACGCCGAGGTCGGCGGGCCGACCCTTGCGCTCAGCAACATGAACTTCGGCGCCTACCCGATGGTGAACGGCGATTCGCGCCTCAGCGCGCACTACTGCGGCGAGGTACCGGCGCTCGAGCGCGGCGAGTTGCTCGACGCCAAGGCTGCGGAACAGGCGGGCCTGGTCACCGCCGCGCCCGACGAGCTCGACTGGGACGACGAGGTGCGCATCGCGGTCGAGGAGCGCGTGAGCCTGTCGCCCGATGCCCTCACCGGCATGGAAGCGAGCCTGCGCTTCACGGGCCGGGAGAACATGCTGACGCGCGTCTTCGGGCGCCTGTCGGCCTGGCAGAACTGGATCTTCATCCGCCCCAACGCGGTCGGCGAGCAGGGCGCGCTCAAGGTCTACGGCACCGGCGCGAAGCCCAAATTCAACAAGGAACGCATCTGATGGCATCGATCAACTACACCGACAAGATCCCCAACAACGTCAACCTCGCCAACGACCGCGCGCTGCAGCGCGCGCTCGAGCACTGGCAGCCGCACTTTCTCGACTGGTGGAAGGGCATGGGCCCCACCGATTTCCAGACCTCCGAGGTCTATCTGCGCACCGCCACCTCCGTCGACGCCGACGGCTGGGCCACCTACGGCGCGGTGAAGATGCCCGATTACCGCTGGGGCATCTTCCTCGCCGACCCGGTGGCCGAGCGCAAGATCGGCTTCGGCGACAACATGGGCCAGGACGCCTGGCAGCAGGTGCCGGGCGAGTTCCGCTCTACGCTGCGCCGCCTGATCGTCACGCAGGGCGACACCGAGCCCGCTTCGGTGGAGCAGCAGCGCCTGCTCGGCCACACCTGCCCTTCCCTCTACGATCTGCGCAACCTGTTCCAGGTGAACGTGGAGGAAGGCCGGCACCTCTGGGCGATGGTGTACCTGCTGCACGCATATTTCGGCCGCGACGGCCGCGAGGAGGCCGAGGAGCTGCTCGCGCGGCATTCCGGCGACGCCGACAAGCCGCGCATCCTCAAGACCTTCAACGAGCCGATCTCGGACTGGTTGTCGTTCTTCTGCTTCACCTACTTCACCGACCGCGACGGCAAGTACCAGCTGAAGAGCCTCGCCGAGTCGGCCTTCGACCCGCTGTCGCGCACCTGCCGCTTCATGCTCACCGAGGAAGCGCACCACATGTTCGTCGGCGAGACCGGCATCGGCCGCGTCGTGAAGCGCACCCTGGAGGTGATGAAGGAGCTGGGCACCGAGGATCCGGCGAGGATCCGCGCCGCGGGCGCGGTCGACCTGCCGCTGCTGCAGAAGTACCTGAACTTCTGGTGCTCGTCGTCGCTCGATCTGTTCGGCTCGGAGATCTCGTCGAACTCGGCGTCCAACTTCGCCAACGGCCTCAAGGGCCGGCCCGACGAAACGCAGTACGAGGACCATGTGCTGCGCGCGGCGCAGTTCAAGCTCGAGACGCCGAAAGGGGTCGAGGACGTGCCGATGCTGAATGCGCTGAACGAAGTGATGCGCGAGAGCTACCTCAAGGATTGCGAGATCGGCCTCAAGCGCTGGAACCGCGCCATCGAGCGCGCCGGCTACGCGTTCCGGCTCGCGCTGCCCTCGCCGCACTTTCGGCGCTCGATCGGCGCCTGGGTCGACGCACCGGTGACGCCGGAGGGCAAGATGGTCTCGCGCGAGGAGTACGACAAGCGCGTGCACGAATGGATCCCCTCCGCGGAAGACCGGGCGTTCGTGCGCTCGCTCATGCAGCGCGTGGTCGAGCCGGGCAAGATGGCCGGCTGGGTGGCGCCGCCCGAGCGCGGCATCAACAACCTGCCGGTGGACTACGAGTACGTGAAGCTCGCGGCCTAGTGCTTCTTGGCGCCGATCAGGACGACGGCGCCGACGACGATGAACGCGCCGATGAGCTGGCGCGGCTCGACCGTCTGCGCGAGGACCGCCCAGCCCAGGCCCAGCGCGGCGATCGGCTCGAAATTGAGCGCCGCCGTGTTGCTCGG
>JAOUGZ010000523.1 GCA_029865405.1 Betaproteobacteria bacterium | reverse complement strand
CAACATCGACGGCGTGACGCGCGTCATGACCACTGCCATCGCGCTGGAGACCTCGAAAGGCGACCTGCCGCTCGCGCTCGGACTCGGCATGGTGCTGATCGCCATCGTGCTGGCGCTGAACGCGGGCGCGCATCTCATCCGCGACGCGGCCGCGCGGCGCTACGGATGAACGGCATCCTGCCGCTGCAGCTGGAAGACGTGTCGTACGCAGCGGGCGGGCGCAAGATCATCGACCGCGTCAGCCTCGCGCTCGAAGCCGGGTCGAGCACGATCATCCTCGGCGCGAACGGCGCGGGCAAGAGTGTGCTCATGCGCCTGATGCACGGGCTGCTCGCGCCGAGCGCAGGCCGGGTGGTATGGAACACCGTCGGCGCGCGCCGCCGCCAGGCCATGGTTTTCCAGCGCCCGGTGATGCTGCGCCGCTCGGCGCTTGCCAACGTCGACTACGCGCTCGAGGCCGCGGGCGTCGCGCCGGCGAGCCGCGAGCGCCTGGCGCGCGAGGCGCTTGCCGAGGTCGGGCTGCTCGCGGCCGCCGCGCGCCCGGCACGCGTGCTCTCCGGCGGCGAGCAGCAGCGCCTCGCGCTGGCGCGCGCCTGGGCGCTGCATCCCGAGGTGCTGTTCCTCGACGAGCCGACCGCGAGCCTCGATCCCGGCGCGACGCGCGAGATCGAGAACATCATCCGCGCCTTCGACGCCGCCGGCACCAAGATCGTCATGTCGACGCACAGCCTGGGCCAGGCGCGGCGCCTGGGCGACGAGGTGATCTACCTGCACCAGGGGCGCGTCGCGGAGCGCGCGCCCATCGAGCGCTTCTTTCCTCTCCCGGCCACCGCCGAGGCGGCGGCCTTCGTCAAAGGAGAACTGCCATGGGCCTGAGGCGAATCCTGCTGGTCGCGCTGCTCGTGGCGGCGCCCGCAGCGTGGGCGCAGTACGCGTTCATCGTCGTGTCCTCCACGACGTCGACCGAAAACTCCGGCCTCTTCAGGCACCTCCTGCCGCTGTTCCAGAAGAAGACCGGCATCGAAGCGCGCGTCGTCGCTCAAGGCACCGGGCAGGCGCTCGACACGGGCAGGCGCGGCGACTGCGACGTCGTCTTCGTGCACGACAAGGACGCCGAGCTCAGGATGGTGCAGGAAGGCTGGTTCGTGAACCGGCAGGACGTCATGTACAACGACTTCGTTATCGTCGGGCCGAAGTCGGACCCTGCGGGCATCAAGGGATTGAAGGACGCCGTAGCGGCGCTGCAGAAGATCAGCGCCGGCAAGGTGCTTTTCGCCTCGCGCGGCGACAAGAGCGGCACGCACGCCGCCGAGCTGCGCCTGTGGCAGGCGGGCGGCATCGACCCGCAAGGGGCCTGGTACCGCGAGACGGGTTCGGGCATGGGCGCGACGCTCAATACCGCCTCGGGCCTGAACGCGTACGCACTCACCGACCGCGCCACGTGGCTGTCGTTCAAGAACCGCGGCGAGCTCGCCCTCGTCGTCGAGGGCGACGCGCGGCTCTTCAACCAGTACGGCGTCATGCTCGTCAATCCGGCCAGGCACGCGCACGTGAAGAAAGCGATGGGCCAGGCGTTCATCGACTGGCTCGTGTCGCGCGAGGGACAGGCCGCCATCGCCGCCTACCGGATCGGGGGCGAGCAGCTTTTCTTTCCCAACGCCAAGCTGTGATACATAACGGAGGCCGTGGATGACGCGATCCTCCTTGTCCTGGCCGGCGCGATGCTGCTGGCCGCCTTCGTCTACGCCTCGGTCGGCCACGGCGGCGCTTCCGCCTACATCGCCGCCATGGCGCTCGCCGGCCTTGCGCCAACGGAGATGCGCCCCATCGCGCTGACGCTCAATGTGCTGGTGTCCTCGCTCGCCACCTGGAAGTTCTGGCGCGCCGGGCATTTCCGCTGGCGGCTGTTCTGGCCGTTCGCCGCGGTGTCGATCCCGTTCGCGTACCTGGGGGGCGCGATCACGCTGCCGGGGCAGATCTACAAGGTCGTCGTCGGCCTCGTGCTCGTCTATGCGGGCTGGCAACTCTGGCGCAGCTTTCGCGCCGGCGACGAGATGCGCGCGGTGCGCGATCCGGCGATCCCGCTCGCCATGGCGATCGGCGCGGCGATGGGCCTGCTCGCAGGGCTGACCGGCGTGGGCGGCGGCATCTTTCTCAGCCCGCTGGTGCTGATGCTCGGCTGGGCCGGGACCAAGCAGACCTCCGCGGTGGCCGCGCCCTTCATTCTCGTCAATTCGCTCGCCGGGCTGGCGGCGGGCTTCGTCGCCGGCACCGCCGTGCTGCCGCAGGCCACCTGGGTGCTCGCCGCCGTCGTCGTCGTGGGCGGCTGGCTCGGCGCCGAGTACGGCAGCCGGCGTTTCGCCAATCCCGTGGTGCGCCGCGTGCTCGCGGTAGTGCTCGGCGTGGCTGGCGCCAAGATGGTTCTGGCATGAAGACCTTCGGCTTCGCGGGATGGTCCGGCAGCGGCAAGACCACGCTCATCGAGAAGCTGATCCCGCGCTTCACGGCGCGGGGCCTGCGCGTCTCGCTCATCAAGCACGCGCATCACACGTTCGACGTTGACCACCCGGGCAAGGACTCCTACCGCCACCGCCATGCGGGGGCGAGCGAGGTCATGGTGACCTCGTCGCGGCGCTGGGTGCTGATGCACGAGCTGCGCGGCGCGCAGGAACCTTCGTTCGAGGACCAGGTCCGTCACCTGCAGCCCTGCGACCTGGTGATCGTGGAAGGCTTCAAGCATGCGCCGATCCCCAAGCTCGAAGTGTGGCGCGCGCTCACCGGCGAGGGGCTGCTGCACCCGCAGGATCCGCACATCGTGGCGGTGGCAAGCGACACCAAGCTGGAGACGAAGCTGCCGCTGCTCGATCTCAACGACGACGCCGGGATCGCGGAATTCATCGTGAAACATCTGAAGCTCGCATGAACAAGGGACTGCTCTCCGTCGACGAAGCGCTGGAGGTGCTCCTC
>JAOUGZ010000522.1 GCA_029865405.1 Betaproteobacteria bacterium | reverse complement strand
GCACAAGGTCCGGCACATCCATTTCATCGGCGTCGGCGGCTCCGGCATGTCGGGCATCGCCGAGGTGCTGCTCAATCTGGGCTACCAGGTGAGCGGCTCGGATCTTGCCGAGAGCCCGACGACGCGTCGCCTCGCCGAGCTGGGCGCGCGCGTGGCGACGGCGCACGCGGCCAAGAACATCGACGGCGCGGATGCGGTCGTGGTGTCGAGCGCGGTGCGCGCCGACAACCCCGAGGTGCAGGCGGCGCGCGCGCGCCGCGTGCCGGTGGTGCCGCGCGCGCTGATGCTCGCCGAGCTGATGCGCCTGAAGCAGGGCGTGGCGATCGCCGGGACGCACGGCAAGACCACCACCACCAGCCTCGTGGCGAGCGTGCTCGCCGAGGGCGGGCTCGACCCGACCTTCGTCATCGGCGGGCGCCTGAACGCCGCCGGCAGCAACGCGCGCCTCGGCCAGGGCGAGTACATCGTCGTCGAGGCCGACGAGTCGGACGCCTCGTTCCTGCATCTGCAGCCCGTGCTGGCGGTGGTCACCAACATCGACGCCGATCACATGGAGACCTATCAGCACGATTTCGCGCGCTTGAAGCAGTCCTTCGTGCAGTTTCTGCAGAACCTGCCCTTCTACGGCAGCGCCGTCCTGTGCGCCGACGACGCGCACGTGCGCGAGATCCTGCCATTCGTATCCAAGCCCGTGGTTACCTATGGCTTCGCCGCCGAAGCCATGGTGCGCGCGGAGAAGCTCGAGCACGCCGCAGGCGCGATGCGCTTCGCCGTGCAGCGCGAGGGCAAGCCGGCGCTCAAAGCGCACCTCAACCTGCCCGGCGCGCACAACGTGCAGAACGCGCTCGCCGCGATCGCCGTCGGCACCGAGCTCGGCGTGGCGGACGCCGCAATCCTCAAGGCGCTTGCCGAGTTCCGCGGCGTGGGCCGGCGCTTTCAGCGCTGTGGCGAGATCAAGATCACCGGCGGCGGCAGCTTCACGCTGGTCGACGACTATGGGCATCACCCCGCGGAAATGGCCGCGACGCTGGCAGCAGCGCGCGGCGCCTTCCCCGGCCGCCGGGTGGTGCTCGCCTTTCAACCGCACCGCTACACGCGCACGCGCGACCTGTTCGAAGACTTCGTCAAGGTGCTCTCCACCGCCGACGCGCTGCTCCTTGCCGAGGTGTACTCGGCCGGCGAGCCGCCGATCGTCGCCGCCGACGGGCGCTCGCTGGCGCGCGCGGTGCGCGTGGCGGGCAAGGTCGAGCCGGTGTTCGTCGAGGACGTGGCGCAGCTCGCGGCCGCCCTCCGCCGCGTGGTGCGCGACGGCGACGTCGTGGTGACCATGGGCGCGGGATCGATCGCCAACGTGCCGGCGCAGATGACATGAACATGGCGGACGCGCTCCGACTGCAGGGATTGCGCGGCGTGCTGAAGGCCGGCGAGCCCATGGCGCGCCACGTGAGCTGGCGCGCGGGCGGGGCGGCGGCGCGCTTCTATGCGCCCGCCGACCTGGACGACCTGCAGGCATTCCTGGCGCAACTGCCGGCACGCGAGCCGCTGCTGTTCGTCGGCCTTGGCTCGAACCTGCTGGTGCGCGACGGCGGCTTCGCCGGCACCGTGGTGCTGACGCACGCCGCCGGCCGGCACCCGGAGATGCTGGCCGGGCACCTGTACGCGGAAGCCGGCGTGGCGAGCCCCAAGGTGGCGCGCTTCGCCGCGCGCCAAGGCCTCGGCGGCGCGGAGTTCCTGGCCGGCGTGCCGGGCACGGTCGGCGGAGCGCTGGCGATGAACGCCGGCTGCTATGGCGGCGAAACCTGGGACATCGTCGAGCGCGCCGTGACCGTCGACCGGCAGGGGACGCTGCGCACCCGCGCGCGCGCCGAGTTCGACACGGGCTACCGCCACTGCGCATTGCGCGAAGGCGGTCGCATCGGCGAGGACGAGTGGTTCGCGGGCGCCTGGTTCAGGCTGCCTGCCGCAGACGGCGCGGCAGCGCGCGCGCGCATCAGAGAGTTCCTCGAGCGGCGCATTGCCTCGCAGCCGCTGCAGCTGCCCAATGCGGGCAGCGTCTTTCGCAACCCGCCCGGCGACCACGCGGCGCGGCTCATCGAGGCCTGCGGCCTGAAGGGGCTCGCGCGCGGCGGCGCGCAGGTCTCGGAAAAGCACGCCAACTTCATCGTCAATCCCGGGCGCCGCGCCAGCGCCGCCGACATCGAGGGGCTGATTCACGAAGTGCGCCGGCGCGTCGCCGAGCGCACCTCGGTCGACCTGGTGCCGGAGGTGCGCATCGTGGGAGAGGCGGCATGAGCGCCGGCAAGGTCGCCGTGCTGATGGGCGGCAAGTCCGCCGAGCGCGAAATATCGCTGATGAGCGGTGCGGGCGTGCTCAAGGTGTTGCGCGCGAAGCAGGTCGATGCCCACGCTTTCGACCCGGCCGAGCGCGACTTGGCCGAGCTTAAGCGCGAAGGCTTCAAGCGCTGCTTCATCGCCCTGCATGGCCGCGGCGGCGAGGATGGCACGGTGCAGGGCGCGCTGGAGGTGATGGGCATTCCCTATACCGGGAGCGGCGTGCTGGGCTCCGCCCTCGCCCTGGACAAGTGGCGCACCAAGATGATCTGGCTGGCGGGCGGCCTGCCGACGCCGCGCTATCGCATCCTCAGCGCGCACGACGACTGGGACGCCGTGGCGACGGACCTTGGCCTGCCCCTGATCGTCAAGCCGGCGAACGAGGGCTCGACGCTCGGGCTTACCAAAGTCACTGCCGCGGCGCAGCTGCCCGCGGCCTACGAGCTCGCCGCGAACAAGTACCGCGATACGGCGCTCGCCGAAAGCTTCGTCGACGGGCCCGAGTACACCGCCGGCATTCTAGGCGAGACGGTGCTGCCGCTGATCCGCATCGAAGCGCCCGAGGGCAACTACGACTACCAGCACAAGTACTTCACCGACGACACGAAGTACCTGTGCCCCTGCGGTCTGCCGCCGGAGCA
>JAOUGZ010000520.1 GCA_029865405.1 Betaproteobacteria bacterium | reverse complement strand
CCGAGGTAGCCGTTCATCAGGAACGGACTCGAGATGCACAGCTCGCCCACCTCGCCGGGCGCGACCGGGCTGCCGTCATCGCCGCGGATGCGGTAGCGCACGCCCGGCGCGGGCCGGCCGATGCAGCCGGCATAGCGCGCGGCGTCCGCCGGCATGAGGAAGAAGTCGCTGGTCGAGGTCTCGGTCAACCCGTAGATGTCGACCAGGTCGGCGGGCGCGAACAGCGCGCGCAGCGTGTCGCCGAGCCCTTTGCCGAGCGACTCGCCGCCGATCATCACGGTGCGCAGGGCGCTCGGCCGGGCGAGCGCCGCTGCGGGATGATCGAGGATCAGCGCGCGCATCATGGTCGGCACCACGGCGACGCGCGTGATCGCTTCGGCGTGCAGCTGCCCGAGAAACTGCGCCGGCACGAACTTCTCGAGCGGTCGCAGCCGTCCGCCCTGCAGCAGCGTGAGCAGCGCCACCCAGATGCCGAAGCTGAAGGTGATGTTGAGCACGAGCAGCGTGCGGTCCTGCGCGCCGAAGGCGAGGCGCGACTGGTTCGCTTCGAGCTTGCCGGCGAAGGCGCGGTGCGAGAGCACCGTGCCCTTGGGTGCGCCCGAGGAGCCCGAGGTGAAGACGATGAGCGCGCCGCCGTCGAGGATCGCTCGAGGCGGCGGCGCCGCGTCCGCCAGGCGTTTGATCGGGTCCGGCGCGAGCGCGTCCCACTCGAAGCGCGCCAGCGTGCGCGCGGCGATCTGCGCGGCGGCGAGCGCGGGCGAGCTGCGGTGCACCGGTACCACCACGCCGCCCGCGAGCCAGGCGCCGAAGACGGCGACGAAGTCGAGCGGGTGGTTCGACACGCGCACGTGGAGCGGCTCGTCGCGCGCAATGCCCGCCTGCCGCAGCGTGGCTGCCACGGCTTTCGCCTCGGCAAGCAGCTCAGCGTAGCTGAGCGCGCGCTCGCCGGCCAGTGCTTCGCGCGCGCCATGGCGCTTCGCGGCCGCGGCGAGCAGCGCGTCCATGCGCGGGGGCGCGGTGCTCATCCGCTCTAGGAGCGCAGCACAGTTCCCGCCGTGGCCCCGGTCAGCGCGCCCTTCTCCCAGGTCACCGCGCCGTTCACGATCGTGTACTCGATGCCCTGCGAGCGCATCACCATGCGCTTCGCGCCGCCGGGCAGGTCGTAGCGGCGCTCTGGCCGCCCAAGCGAGCCGACCGTGGCCGGGTCGAAGATCGCCAGGTCGGCGGCAAGGCCAGGCGCGAGGCGGCCGCGATCGCGGATGCCGAAGAAATCCGCCGGGTCGGAGGTCATGCGCTGCACCGCGTGTTCCAGCGTCAGCACCTTGCGCTCGCGTACCCAGGTGCCGAGCACGTAGGTCGGGTAGCCCGAGTCGCACAGCATGTCGAGGTGCGCACCGCCGTCGCCCAGTCCGAGCAGCATCGCCGGGTTGTTGAGGATCTCGGCCATGCGCTCCGGACGGTTGTTGAACGAGGTCATGGTGAACTCGTTCTCCAGGTCGTCGGCGAGCGTGAGGTCGAGAAACGCGTCGACCCCGTCCTTGCCCTGCGCCCGGGCGACCTCGGCCACGGTCTGCCCTTCGAGGGGTTTCAGCGCCGCGGATTTCACCTCGTGCACCGTGATGCGTTCCCAGTTGCCGAAGCCCGCCGGGCGCTTGAGGTCCTCGCGGAACTGGGCGCGAAACGCCGGATCGCGGTACACCGCCGCCTGCGCCGCCTTCGACTTGTCCTCGAACACGCGCTTCCAGGAGGGGAAGCCGGCGAACGAGAACGGGTTGCGCATGTTGATCTCGCGCGTGAGCGGCAGCGGCGAGGTCTGCGGGCGCGCGCCGCGCGCGATCATCGGCGCTGCCTTGCGCAGCGACGTGCGCACCGCCTCCGAGATGTCGTCGCGGTCGAACATGGCGATGAAGGTGATCGGCCGCGCGCTCTCGGTCAGCATGAAATCCAGGAGCTCGAGCTCCGGGTCGTCCATCACGCCGATCTGCTTGGTCATCGCGATCTCGATCGCGCCCTTGGCGCGCTCCTTGAGCGCGTTGCAGTATGCCTTCAGCTCCTCCCGGCTCGCGTTGCGGCAGGCAAGCGGCCGGCCGGCGAAGCCCATGTGCTGGTTGAGCAGCGTGCTGGAGAAGCCGAACGCGCCCGCGTCCATCGCCTCGCCGAGCAGCGCCTTGATGCGTGCGGTTTCCGCCACCGTCGCAGCGCGCTCCATCGACGCCTCGCCCATGACGTAGTGCCGGAACGGCGTCAGGGGCGCGAGGAAACCGAGATTGAGCGCGGGCTTGCGCCGCGCGGCCGCCTCGAGATACTCCGGAAAGCTCTCCCAGTCCCAGGTGATGCCCTGCTGCAGCACCTCGAAGGGAATCGCTTCCACGTTCACCAGGTCGCGCATCGCGACTTCGCGCGCCGCCGGCCGGCACGGCGCGATGCCCACGCCGCAGTTGCCCATCACCACCGAGGTCACGCCATGCCAGGACGAAGGCGTGAGCGCGCCATCCCAGCAGATCTGCGCGTCGTAATGCGTGTGCGGGTCGATGAAGCCGGGCGCCACCGCCAACCCCTCGGCGTCCATCGTGCGCTTCGCCGCGCCCATCACGCTGCCGATTTCGGCAATGCGTCCGGCGGCGAGCGCCACGTCGGCGCGCCGCGCGGGCGCACCGGTGCCGTCGATGACGAGGCCGTTCTTGATGAGCAGATCGTGCGCCATGCGTTGGCTCAGAGCGTCTGCTGCACTTCCAGGATCTCGCGCGTGCGCTTCACCTTGTCGCCCCAGGCGCGGTCGAACTCCGCGATCAATGCCTTGATCGCGGTCGAGCCCGGCACGGCGCGCGCGCGCGTTACGTCGTCGAATTCGTAGAAGGCGTAGTGCACCGAGGCGTCCATGTCGCTCCAGCCGCGCCACGCGCGCTTTGCCTTGAACGCCTTCAGCGCATCGGGCAAGTGCTCTTCCTGGTACCAGCGGTCGAAAGCGTCCCGCACCGAG
>JAOUGZ010000521.1 GCA_029865405.1 Betaproteobacteria bacterium | reverse complement strand
CGAGGTGCTGACCGGGCCCAACGCCATCGCCGGCGAATGGGGGCACAACCCGCTGCCGCTGCCCACGGCGCAGGATCTGCCGCTGCGCGAGTGCTATTGCCATCGCCTCGGCTGCATCGAGGCCTATCTCTCGGGGCCGTCGTTTGCGCGCGACCACGAGAAGGCCACCGGCGAGCGGCTCGCGCCCGCGGAGATCGTGCGCCGCGGCAGCGAGGCCACGCTCGCGCGCTACGAGGAGCGCCTGGCGCGCGCGCTCGGCACCATCGTCAACGTGCTCGACCCCGACGTGGTGGTGCTGGGCGGCGGCATGTCCAACGTGCAGCGCCTCTACGACAACGTGCCGAAGATCTGGGGCCGCTACATCTTCTCCGACCATGTCGCGACGCGGCTGGTGCGCGCCATGCACGGCGATTCGAGCGGCGTGCGCGGCGCGGCCTGGCTCTGGGGCGGGCCGCCGCGCTAGCCGGGCGGGCGCGCGCCTTTGTCGACGACGCGCGCCGAGCGCTCGAAGGTCCAGTAGGCCCAGGCCCAGTCGATCAGCACGACGAGCCGGTTCCTGAAGCCGATCAGGAAGTAGATGTGCGCGGTGAGCCAGGCGACCCAGGCGAGCCAGCCCCAGACGTGGATGCGGCCGAACATCGCCACCGCCTTGCTGCGGCCGATGGTGGCGAGCTGGCCGTAGTCGCGGTAGCGGAACGGCCGCGTCGGCTTACCGGCGAGCGCGGCCATGATGTTGTGCGCGGCATGCCGGCCCATCTGCTTTGCGGCCGGGGCGACGCCGGGAACGGGCGGCTGGTGATCGGACTGGAACGCGAGGTCGCCCACCACCTGGATTTCGGGATGCCCGGGCACGGACAGGTCGGGCTCGACGATGACACGCCCGCCACGCTCGAGCGGCACGCCGAGCGTCGCCCCGAGCGGGCTTGCCGCGACGCCCGCGCACCACACCACGGTCTTCGCCTCCAGCCGGTCGCCGCCGAGCTGCACGCCCCGGGCATCGATGCCGGTGACTTTGCGGCCCAGCCACACGGTCACGCCAATCCGCTCGAGCTGCATGCGCGCGCGCTCCGAGAGATCCGGCGTATACGGCGGCAGCACGCGGTCCATCGCCTCCACGAGGACGACGCGCGCATTGCGCGGGTCGAAGCGGCGGAATTCTCCCTTCAGCGTATGGCGGGCGATCTCGGCGAGCATGCCTGCCATCTCGACGCCGGTGGCGCCAGCGCCGATCACCACGAACGTCAGCCAGGCGGCGCGCTTGACGGGATCGGCTTCGCGCTCCGCGTGCTCGAAGGCGAGGAAGACGCGCTGGCGAATCTCGAAGGCGTCTTCGAGCGTCTTCAGCCCGGGCGCGTGCGCGCGCCAGTCGTCGTGGCCGAAGTAGCTGTCGGTGGCGCCGGTGGCGAGGATCAGGCGGTCGTAGGCGAGCGCTTCGCCGTTCTCGAGGATCACCTGGCGGGCGGCGATCTCGACGCGCTGCGCTTCACCGTAGAGCACCGTGACATTCTTCTGCTTCGCCAGCGCGCGCCGGATCGGCTCGGCGATCGCGGGCGCGGCGAGACCGGCAGTGGCGACCTGGTACAACAGGGGCTGGAACAGGTGGTGGTTGGTGCGGTCGACGACGATGATCTCCGCCGGCGCCCTGCGCAGCGCCCGCGCGGCGAACAGGCCGCCGAAGCCGCAGCCGAGGATGACGATGCGGGGAGTCATACGGCTATGATAGGGCCTCGATGGATGCGCTCAAGCCTGGTCTACGCGGCAGCGCCGAGCTCCTGGTGGGCGAGGAGCACACCGCGCCGCGCGTCGGCAGCGGGCGCGTCCACGTGCTCGCCACGCCGGTGATGATCAACCTCATCGAGGCAGCGGCCCTCGACGCCGTGGAGCGCCTGCTGCCCGAGGGCCGCCAGAGCCTCGGTACCGTCCTGAACGTGCGCCACATCGCCGCGACGCCCGTCGGCATGCGCGTCACCGCGACGGCCGAAGTGACCGGCGTCGAAGGCCGCACGATCCGCTTTCGCGTCGAGGCGCGCGACGAGAAGGACCTGATCGGCGACGGCACGCACGAGCGCGTGGTGGTCAACGTCGCGAAGTTCGACGAGCGCGTGCAGCGCAAGCTGAAGGGGGGCGCGTCATGACGGCGGTCGGCGTGATCGGGCTGGGCTCGATGGGCGGCGGCGTGGCGAAGTCGCTGCTGGCGAAGAAGTTCGATACGCACGTCTACGACGTGCGCGCCGAGGCGGTGAAGACGTTCGTTGCGCAGGGCGCGAAGGCGGCGCCGACGCCGGCAGCGCTCGGCGCCGCGTGCGGGGTGGTGGTGGTCCTGGTGGTCAATGCCGAGCAGACCGAGAAGGTGCTGTTCGGGGAGGAGGGCGCCGCCGCCGCGATGCAGAAGGGTGCAGTCGTCGTCTCGAGCGCGACGCTGGCGCCGGATGTCGCCGAGCAGCTCGGCGCGCGGCTCGAGAAGATGGGCCTGCTGATGCTCGACGCGCCGGTCTCCGGCGGCGCGGCAAAGGCTGCGGCCGGCGAGATGACCATCATGGCCTCGGGTGCGCCCGAGGCATTCGCGAGGTGCGAGCAGGTGCTGGCGGCGATCGCGGCGAAGGTCTACCGCCTCGGCGACCGGCCCGGACCGGGCTCGAAGGTGAAGATGATCAACCAGCTGCTCGCGGGCGTGCACATCGCGGCGGCCTGCGAGGCGATGGCGCTCGGCCTGCGCGCGGGCGCGGATCCGAAGACGCTCTACGAGGTGATCTCCAACAGCGCCGGGTCATCCTGGATGTTCCAGAACCGGGTGCCGCACATCCTTGCCGGCGATTACGCGCCGCTCTCCGCCGTGAACATCTTCGTGAAGGATCTCGGCATTGTCCTCGATACGGCGAAGAAGTTCGGCTTTCCGCTGCCGCTTACCGCCACCGCGCACCAGCTCTACCTCGCGGCCGCGGCGCAGGGCCATGGCCTGGAGGACGATCCCTCGGTGGTC
>JAOUGZ010000519.1 GCA_029865405.1 Betaproteobacteria bacterium | reverse complement strand
CTGGTACGACGCGCTGATGGTGGCGCTGCTCCTCGCGCCGGCTTTCCTGGTGGCGCTCAACCTGCTCTACCGTTCGCCGGATCCGAGCGAGAAGCGCCCGTGGTATCCCTGGTTCATGCGCGGCTGGACGCTGCTCGTCCTGGTGGACCTGCCGGTGCTCGTCGCCGCGTTCGTCACCGCCGCGTTCTACGTGCAGCTCGCCGGCGGCACGGTCAAGCTCTGGCCCTGGTTCCGCTCGGTGATCGGCGCCTATTTCCTGCTCTGGCTGCTGGGCGTGATGCTCGCCGCCTTCGTCATCCCCGATGTGAAGAGCCAGATGCGCCAGCTCATGTCGCGCGGACAGGCGAGATGGCACCTCGCCTTCGTGCTGTTTGCCGGGTTGGCGGGCGCCGCGGGCGCGACGCTTCTGCTTGGCGTCGCCCGGGCGATCGGCGCGCTCCCCGACACCCACAGGCTCTGGGCCGGCATCGCCTTCGGCCCGCCCGCCGTGATCGCGGTGATCATGCTGATCGTCGTCGCGCACATCGGCTTCATGGGCCGCAAGTTCGGCGAGCCCGAGCGCGAGGTCTGGAGCGTGTTCGGCGCCCGCCTGCTCGCGGTGGTGCTGTGCTGGACCGCCCTGTTCGGCGTCGCCTTCTACGGCGCGGCCGCGATCCGCTGGACCAACGACTGGATCGTCGGCCTGGGTGGCGTCGCCTGGGTGCTGACCACGCTGCTCGGCGTGTTCGCCGGCAAGAGCAAGGCCACCGGAAAGGCAAGATCCGGGCGCGCGGTGGAACTGCTGACGCGGGTGGCGCCGTACGCGTTCGTTCTGGGCCTGCTGCTCGTTCTGTCCTGGGGCCTGCACCGCACGCTTGAGCTGGCGCACGCGGCGCGCGCCGGGAGCGCGGTCGTGGCGACCGCACCTGGCGCGGCGGGCGCACGCGGCGCGGGCGGGATCCTTCTGCGCGCCGATCCCGCGTCCGGATCGCCCGTGGTGACCGTGCGCGGCGACGATCAGCCCGGTCTGTGGCCGCAATTCCTCGCCATCGCCGGCGCCGAATACGAGTCCATCCGCCTCGGGTTCGACAGGACCTGGACCCTCCCGCTGCTGACGCTCGGCGTGTTTCTTGCGTCGCTATTGCTCTCGTGGCGCGTCAACATCAACGTCTTCTCGCTGCACCACTTTTACCGCAACCGCCTCACGCGCTGCTACCTCGGCGCCACCAACGACAAGCGCAGGCCGCATCCGCTGACCGGATTCGACGAGGACGACGACGTGGGCATCGGCGTGCTCGCGGGGCAGCGGCCATTGCACATCGTCGGCACGGCAATTAACCTGAACCGCGGCCGCCAGCTCGCCTGGCAGAACCGGCGCGCGGCGTCCTTCACCTTCACGCCGCTGCACGCGGGCTACGCGCCGGCATCGACCCAGGTCAGGGGCGGCTTCCGCCCGGTCGGCGAGTACGGCAAGGACGCCAACGGGCAGGCTATCCTGCTCGGCACCGCCGTTGCCATTTCCGGCGCCGCCGCAAGCCCGAACATGGGCTACCACACCTCGCCCGCAGTCGCCTTCCTGCTCACGGTGTTCAACGTGCGCCTGGGCCACTGGTGCGGCGACACCGGCCACGCGCGCGCCTGGCGCTATCGCGACCCGATCCTCGGGCTGCGCTACTGGTGCGCCGAGCTCACCGGCACGGCAGACCAGGACTATCCGTTCGTCAGCCTGAGCGACGGCGGACATTTCGAGAACCTCGGCATCTACGAGCTGGTGCGCCGGCGCTGCGCGCTCATCCTGGCGAGCGACGCCGGCGCGGATCCGAAGTACGCCTTCGAGGACCTCGCCGAGGCGATGCGCAAGTGCTACACCGACTTCGGCGTCGAGATCGACTTCGGCAAGAGCCCGGTGGACGCCATCCGGCCGGACGGGAGAAAGCCGAGCGCGCGGCACTACGCCCTCGCCACCATCAAGTATCCGGGCGGGGCCGCGCCGGGGACGCTCGTTTACTGGAAGGCGTCGATCACGGCGGACATGCCGCCAGACATCATGCAGTACCGGCGCACGCGGACGGATTTTCCGCACGAGTCGACCGCGGACCAGTTTTTCGACGAGTCGCAGTTCGAGAGCTACCGGCACCTCGGGTACGAGGTGGCGAAGCGCTCGATCCAGGCGATGAAGGACGGGGGGGAGTTGCCGGCCGAGTTGCTCTGAAGCCGAACCCGCCTGTCGCACTGGCGGCAGCGCGGCGGTCTGGGCGGTCCGCTGATCAGCCCAGGAATCCCAGGTAGGGGTTGACACCGAAGTTGCCGATGTTGGGCAGCACGTCCCCCATTCTGGCGGGGTCGACGCCGAACCAGCGCGCCAGGGTCCCCGCGTACTGGTCGACCGAGGTCGTGGGCAGCAGGTTGCCCTGCCCGACATCCTCGGCGGTACTGAACGTCACCTGCGGGAATTCGCCGTAGATGGTCCCGCCCTGCACCGCGCCGCCGATCACGAAGTGGTGGGCGCCCCAGCCGTGGTCCGAGCCGTCGCCGTTGCTGGTCAGGGTGCGCCCGAAGTCGGACGCGGTGAACAGCGTCACGTTGTTCTCCACCTGCATCTGCTGCAGCCACTGGTAGAACGCATTCACCGCGGCGTTCACCGTCTGCAGGCGCAGGTTGTGATCTTCGATCAGGAAATCGTGGTTGTCGAAGCCGCCCGCGCTCACGAAGAACACCTGCCGGTTGGCCGCCAGCGCGCCGCGCGCGAAGATCATGCGCGCCACCACGCTGAGCTGCGAGGCGAGGTTGTTGTTGGGCGGGACCGGGACGTTGAACTGGCTCGCCGGCGGCAAGGCCGCGGAAAGCGTGGCATTGGCGTTGATCGAGCGCGACACGACCTGTCCGAGCTGGCTCTCGAACAGGTGCGGGCTGGTGCGCGTGATCACCTGCCGGTACGCGCTGCCCGCGGTACCCGAGCCGTAGAGATTCCCGGACAGCGCGTTGAAGGGCGTGGAGCCGTTC
>JAOUGZ010000518.1 GCA_029865405.1 Betaproteobacteria bacterium | reverse complement strand
TGCGCCCGGTGATGTCGTCGGACTTCACCGTGAGCATCTCCTGCAGGGTGTACGCGGCGCCGTAGGCTTCCAGCGCCCACACCTCCATCTCGCCGAAGCGCTGGCCGCCGAACTGCGCCTTGCCGCCAAGCGGCTGCTGCGTGACCAGGCTGTACGGCCCGGTGGAGCGCGCGTGCATCTTGTCGTCCACCAGGTGGTGCAGCTTGAGCACGTGCATGTAGCCCACGGTGATCGGCCGGTCGAACGCTTCTCCGGTGCGCCCGTCGAACAACGTCACCTGGCCCGAAACCGGCAAACCGGCCAGCTCCAGCATGGCGTTGATCTCGGCTTCCGACGCGCCGTCGAACACCGGCGTGGCGAAGGGCACGCCCTCGCGCAGGTTTTGCGCGAGCTGCAGCACTTCCTCGTCTGTCAGTTTGCCCAGCTCTTCGTCCTTGCCGCTCGCGTTGTAGATGCGCTCCACGGTCTTGCGGACCTCGGCGATCTTCGCCTGCGCCTTGATCATCTCGCCGAGCTTCAGGCCGAGGCCCTTCGCCGCCCAGCCCAAGTGCGTCTCGAGGATCTGGCCGACGTTCATGCGCGAAGGCACGCCCAGCGGGTTGAGCACGATGTCGAGCGTCGTGCCGTCCGCCATGTGCGGCATGTCCTCCACGGGCACGATCTTGGAGATCACGCCCTTGTTGCCGTGGCGCCCGGCCATCTTGTCGCCGGGCTGCAGGCGGCGCTTCACCGCCACGTACACCTTCACCATCTTGAGCACGCCCGGCGGCAGCTCGTCGCCCTGCGTGAGCTTCTTTCTCTTCGCCTCGAACATGGCGTCGAACTCGCGCCGTTTCTGCGCCAGGGATTCCTTCAGGCCCTCCAGTTGCGCCGCCGCCTCTTCATTGGCCAGCCGGATATCGAACCAGTCGAAGCGCTCCACCGTGTCGAGATAGCCCTTCGTGATCTTGGTGCCCTTGGCGAGCTTCTTGGGCCCGCCATTGGCGGTCTTGCCGGTCAGCAGGCGCTCCAGGCGCTCGAACGTGTCCGACTCGACGATGCGCATCTGGTCGGCGAGATCGGTCTTGTAGCGGCGCAGCTCGTCCTCGATGATCTGCGAACTGCGCTTGTCGCGCTCGATGCCTTCGCGCGTGAACACCTGCACGTCGATCACGCAGCCGGAGATTCCCGAGGGCACGCGCAGCGACGTGTCCTTCACGTCGGACGCCTTCTCGCCGAAGATCGCGCGCAGCAGCTTTTCTTCCGGCGTCAGCTGCGTCTCGCCCTTCGGCGTGACCTTGCCCACGAGGACGTCGCCGGCCTCGACTTCGGCGCCGATATAGACGATGCCGGACTCGTCGAGACGCGACAGCTGCGCCTCCGACAGATTGGAGATGTCGCGCGTGATCTCCTCGGGCCCGAGCTTGGTATCGCGCGCCACCACCGTCAGCTCCTCGATGTGGATCGACGTGAAGCGGTCGTCCGACACCACGCGCTCGGAGATGAGAATCGAGTCCTCGAAGTTGTAGCCGTTCCAGGGCATGAATGCGACGAGCATGTTCTGCCCGAGCGCGAGCTCGCCGAGATCGGTCGACGCGCCATCGGCGATGACGTCACCCTTGGCCATTCTCTCGCCCTGCTTGACGATCGGCCGCTGGTTGATGTTGGTATTCTGATTGGAACGCGTGTACTTGGTGAGCTTGTAGATGTCCACGCCGACGTCGCCCGGCACCGTTTCCTCGTCGTTCACGCGCACCACCACACGGTTGGCGTCGACGTAGTCCACCACGCCGCCGCGAAGCGCGACCACGCAGGTGCCCGAATCAATCGCCGCGGTGCGCTCGATGCCGGTGCCCACGAGCGGCTTCTCCGGCCGCAGGCAAGGCACGGCCTGGCGCTGCATGTTGGAGCCCATCAGCGCGCGGTTGGCGTCATCGTGCTCGAGGAACGGAATGAGCGAAGCGGCCACAGACACGATCTGGCTCGGCGCGACGTCCATGTACTCCACGCGGTCCGGCGTGGACAGCATGAACTCGTTCCGGTTGCGGCAGGACACCAGCGCATCGACCAGTTTTCCGGCCTTGTCGATTGCGGCATTCGCCTGCGCGATGACGTAGTTGCCTTCCTCGATTGCCGACAGATAGTCGATCTCGTTGGTCACCTTGCTGTTCGTCACCTTGCGATACGGCGTCTCCAGGAAGCCGTACTTGTTGGTTCGCGCATACAGGGCGAGCGAATTGATGAGGCCGATGTTGGGACCTTCCGGCGTCTCGATCGGGCACACGCGGCCGTAGTGAGTGGGGTGGACGTCGCGCACCTCGAAACCCGCGCGCTCACGCGTGAGGCCGCCCGGCCCGAGCGCGGAGACGCGCCGCTTGTGCGTGATCTCCGAGAGCGGGTTGGTCTGGTCCATGAACTGCGACAGCTGGCTCGAGCCGAAAAACTCCTTGATCGCCGCCGAAATCGGCTTGGCGTTGATCAGATCATGCGGCATCAGATTGTCGCTTTCGGCCTGCGACAGGCGCTCCTTCACGGCGCGCTCGACGCGCACCAGGCCGGCGCGGAACTGGTTCTCCGCCAGCTCGCCCACGGAGCGCACGCGCCGGTTGCCCAAGTGATCGATGTCGTCGATGTCGCCGCGCCCGTTGCGCAGCTCCACCAGGATGCGGATCACTTCGACGATATCCCTCGGGCTGAGCGTGTAGCGCGGCTCGAGCCTCGCCTCCAGCTTTTGCCGGTCCACGCCCTTGGCCTTGAGGTCCTGGTACATCTTGTCGATGACCTGCTGCGCCTCGTCTTCTTTCAGCACGCCCTCGACGGCCACCTTGCCGAGCGAGAGCTCCGGCGCGTGCTTGAAATACGCGCGCACCTCTTCCTCGGATTCCCGGGAGAGCGCGACGCTCTTCAGGCGAATCTGCCAGCTGGTCTCGCAAGGCACGCCCACGCGGCGATTGAACTTCATGCGCCCGACCGCAGAAAGGTCGTAGCGCTCTTCGGCGAAGAACAGGCCGT
>JAOUGZ010000517.1 GCA_029865405.1 Betaproteobacteria bacterium | reverse complement strand
TGTCGGGGGTGGCGGCGAGCGCCGCGCGCACGTCCTTCGCCACGCGGATGCGCCCCGCCTCGTCCGGGCCGTAGATCTCGGCGACGATCGGCGAGAGCACCGGCGGCCCGGGCGGCACCTCGACCACTTTCACGTTCGCGTTCCAGCGCCGGCCGATCGCTTCGAGCGCCGGGCGCACCGCTTGCGCGATGTCGTGGCTCTTGCGGCTGCGCGCCTCCTTCGGCGCCAGGTTCACCTGCAGGTCGCCCTGCTCCGGGAGCTCGCGCAGGTAGTACTGACGCACCAGGCCGTTGAAGTTGATCGGCGCCGACAGGCCCGCATAGGCCTGGTAGTCGGTGACTTCGGGCACGGTGGCGAGGTGCGCACCGAGCTCGTGCAGCACGGCGGCCGTGACTTCGAGCGGCGTACCGGCGGGCATGTCCACCACCACCTGGAACTCCGACTTGTTGTCGAAGGGCAGCATCTTGAGCACCACCAGCTTCACGCCCGCGAGCGCGGCCGAGCCCGCGATCAGCACCAGGATCGCGGCGGCGAGCGCGCGGCGCCAGCCCTTCGACGCCACCAGCGGGCCGAGGATGCGGCGCGAGGCGCGCTCCAGGCGGTCGGACTCCTTGCCGTGCGCCGCGGCGTGGAAGAACTTGAGCGCAAGCCACGGCGTGAGCGTGAAGGCGATGGCGAGCGAGATCAGCATCCCCATGCTGGCGTTGATCGGGATCGGGCTCATGTACGGGCCCATCAGCCCGGTGACGAAGGCCATCGGCAGCAGCGCCGCGATGACCGTGAAGGTGGCGAGGATCGTGGGACCGCCCACCTCGTCCACGGCGAGCGGGATGATCTCGGCGAGCGACTTCTTCTCCAACCCCATGCGCCGGTGGATGTTCTCCACCACCACGATGGCGTCGTCCACGAGGATGCCGATGGAGAAGATGAGCGCGAACAGCGATACGCGGTTCAGCGTGAAGCCCCAGGCCCAGGAGGCGAACAGCGTGGCCGCCAGCGTGAGCAGCACGGCGACGCCGACGATCAGCGCCTCGCGCCAGCCGAGCGCGGCGAACACGAGCACGATCACCGACAGCGTGGCGAACATGAGCTTCTTGATCAGCTGCTGCGCCTTGTCGTTGGCGGTGGCACCGTAGTCGCGCGTCACCGTGACGCGCACGTCGTCGGGGATCACCGTGCCGCGCAGCTCCGCGGCGCGCGCCAGCACGCGCTCGGCGACCTCGACCGCGTTCTCGCCGGGCTTCTTGGTGACCTGCAGGGTCACCGCCGGAAACTCGCCTTTCGCGGTGCCGGTCCAGACGTAGCGCGCGGGCGGCAGCGCGCCGTCCACGACCTGCGCGACGTCGCTCACGTACACCGGCCGGTTGTCGTGCGTGCCGACCACCAGCCCGGACACGTCGGCGGCGCTCGTCAGGTAGTTGTTGGTCTCGATCACCGTCTCGCGGTTCTCGCGCACCACGCTGCCTGCGGGCAGCGAGACGTTGGCGAGCTGCAGCGCGTTGGCGAGATCGAGCGGCGAGACGCCGTGCGCGTTCATGCGGTCGGCGTCCATCAGCACGCGCACCGCGCGCCCGGGGCCGCCGAGCGTCTGCACTTCGCGCGTGCCGGGCACGCGCTTCAGCTCGACTTCCGCCGCGTGCGCGACGCGCTCGAGCTCGAAGGCGCCGCTCTCGCCACCCTCGCGCCACAGCGTCAGGGTCACGACGGGCACGTCGTCGATGCCCTTGGGTTTGACGACCGGCTCGCCGACGCCGAGGTGCGGCGAGAGCCAGTCGCGATTCGACTGGACGGTGTTGTACAGGCGCACCAGGGCCTCGGTGCGCGGCACGCCGACCTCGAACTGCACGGTGAGCACCGCCATGCCGGGGCGCGACACCGAGAACACGTGCTCCACGCCGCTCATCTGCGCGAGCACCTGCTCGGCGGGCGTCGCCACCAGCGCCTCGACGTCGCGCGCCGCGGCGCCGGGGAACGGCACCAGGACGTTGGCCATGGTGACGTTGATCTGCGGCTCCTCCTCGCGCGGCGTCACCGCCACCGCGAACACGCCGAGCAGGAACGCGACCAGCGCGAGGAGCGGGGTGAGCTGCGAGTCCTGGAAGTAGCGCGCGATGCGGCCCGAGACGCCCATCTCAGGCCCCGGGCGCCATGCCCGCCTTGATCGGCTCCAGCGCCACGCGCTCGCCGGGCTCGAGGCCCGCGAGCACTTCGACCGAGTTTTCGTCGCCCGCGCTGCCGAGGCGCACCTGGCGCAGCAGCGCGCGGTTCTGCTCGTCGATGACGTACACCGCGGTCACCTCGCTCCTGCGGATGATCGCCGCGCGCGGCGCGAGCAGGCGCGGCGCGCTGCCGGTGACGAAATGCGCGCGCGCGTACACGCCCGGATACACGCCGCCGACGTTATCGGGCAGCTCGAGCCGGACGCGCGTGGTATGCGTGCGCGGATCGGCCGCGGGCACGATGGTCATGCGCTTCACCTCGACCCAGCGCGCGAGCGAGGGCACTTCGATGCGCGCCTTGCCGATCGCCTGGATCGCCGGCACCTGCGCCTGCGGCACCGTGGCCACCACGCGCAGCGTCTGCGGGTCGAACCCGGTCATGATCGGCCGCCCCGGGGTGGCCATCTCGCCCAGCTCGACGTGGCGCGCCGACACCACGCCGCTGTAGGGCGCGACCAGCGTGGCAAAGCTGCGCTCGGTGGCCGCCGCGCCCGCGCCGGCGAGCAGCGCGCTGACGCGCGCCTGCGCCGCCTTGTACGCGGCCTCGGCCTGGTCGAGCGCGGCCTGGCTGATGAATTTCTGCGCGTAGAGCTGCTTCGAGCGCTCGTAGCTCGCGCGCGCGTTGCCGAGCGCGGCCTGGGCCTCCCGCACCTGTGCCTCGCTCGCCGCTTCGGCCTGCGCCACCGCGCGCTCGTCGATGCGCGCGATCACCTGTCCCTGCTTCACGAAGTCGCCGACGTCGAAGTTGAGCGCCACGACGCGCCCGGCAATCTGCGCCGAGA
>JAOUGZ010000516.1 GCA_029865405.1 Betaproteobacteria bacterium | reverse complement strand
CCGCAATTCGACCGTAAAGGCGCCGCGGCGGTGCTCGTCGAGGTGAAACCCGTACTCGGGCGTGCGGCCGGTGATCGCCGCCGCCAGCGCCGCGGGGCCCGCCTCGAAGTTGCTGCGCGCGCCGAAAACGGAGTTGGCGTAGATCACGGTGCCGGTGTCGCCCCAGGCCACGTGCTCGCCGAGGTGCGGCTGGTATACCGTCTGGTAGTTGATGCAGGTGTCGGTGGTGGCCACGTCCATGCGCCGCAGGCAGGCGATCAGCTCGCGCTCCTTGGCGACTTCGCCCGCGTCCTGCCCGAGGCGCTCGCAGTGCGCGAAATCGATGCAACGCGCGTTGGTGGTGGTGCCGACGGCGCAGCGCGCGCCGAGCGCGGCGGTGTCCTTCAGCCATTGCAGGCCGCCGTCGCCCATCACCTCGATGTCGCCCATCATGTGGACGTTGGTCACCGCGACGAAGCGCTTCGCGCCCCAGAATTCGCCCACCTTGACCTGGTACTCGAGCGCGCGGCGCGGCGCAGCGCCGCGCTCACCGCCGAGGATGGCGCGTTCCTCCGGCGACAGCTCCATTACTACTCCCCCTTGCCGGGGTTCGGGGTGAAGTACTTCGCGAACTTGCCGGGCACGCCCTTCCAGTCGTCCGCGTCAGGCGGCGGCGTGCCCTTGCGCGTGATGTTGGGCCACTTCAGGGAGAACTCGGTGTTCAGCTTCAGCCAGCGTTCGGCCTTGGCATCGGAGTCGGGCAGGATCGCCTTCGGCGGGCACTCGGGCTCGCACACGCCGCAGTCGATGCATTCGTCCGGATGGATGACGAGCATGTTCTCGCCCTCGTAGAAGCAGTCCACGGGGCACACTTCGATGCAGTCCATGTGCTTGCACTTGATGCAGTCTTCGGTGACGACGTAGGTCATGGGACGCGATTATGTCACTTCAGGCGTCGACGATGAACTGGAAGGCGGCGCTGCGCCCCTCGCGTTTCGAAACCATCGCCACCACCAGCTCCTCGCGCCACAGCCCGTCGCGCGCGTCGCCCGGGAAATAAAGCTGCGTGGTAAGGATGCGCCGGCCGGGCGCCTGCACCTTGACGTGGATGTGACGCGCCCTGCCGGGATAAATTGCAGGAAAGATCGTCTCCAGCCGGAAACGCCCTTCGTCGTCCGCGAACAGGTGGCCGCGGTAGCGAAAGCCCGCATTGTCGTACCGGCCGTTCTCGTCGCAGTGCCAAAAATCGAGCAGTGCCTTCCCCACCGGCCGGCATCGCGGCGACACCACGCGCCCGGCGAGCACGAGCCGCTCGCCGTTGCTGCCGGGCTCGACGAGCGAGCTGCGCAGCGGCGTATTCGGCGTGTAATAGGGGCCTTCGGTCTGGCGCGGCGTGAGCGCGGACTGCGGGCCGCACTCGGGCGTGAGGGGCAGATCCTGCCCGATCGCCGCGCCGACGAACGGAAACGCCGCGGCCGCTCCGAGAAATCGACGCCGGGTATGGAATTTCATGAGCTCATCCTCTTGCGCATGGCACCTGCTCCTCAAACCACGAACGGCTGCATTTTCTCCCGCAGATCGTCGGGAATCGGCAGCGCGCGCTGCGACTCGAGCGACATCAGCACCACCTTGTGCCGCGCGCGGAACTTCTCGTCGCCCGCCACCCGCCCGACGACGCCGAACTCGATCGAGGTGCGCCCGAGCCTGGCGATCGACAGCTCCAGGACGAGCAGGTCCCCCAGGTGGCAGGGCCTGAAGAACTCGCAGCCGGTATTGACGATGGGAAAGCCCACGCGCCGCTGGATGTGCATCTCGTTGAAGGTGAAGCCGATCGCCTCGCCGAACCAGTCCTCGACCACGCCGTTCACCATGTCGAAGAAGTTGACGAAGTAGACGATCCCCGCCGGGTCGCAGTGCGAGAAACGGATCTTGCGCTCGGTGGTGAAGGTGCGCGCCATTCAGTCGAGCGGCAGGCCGACGTAGTTCTCGGCGAGCGTCGTCGCCTTGGCTTTCGAGCTCGTGACGTAGTCGAGCTCGGCGAGCTGCAAGCGGTGATGGAACGGCGAGTCGTCGTGGAAGCGGTGCAGCATCGAGGTCATCCACCAGGAGAAGTACTCGGCTCGCCAGACACGCCGCAGCGCCATCGCCGAGTACTGCGCCAGCAGGTCATTGCGCTTGTCCTGGTAGTGCGCCTTGAGCGCGCGCGACAGCACGCGCACGTCGGCGACCGCCAGGTTGAGTCCCTTGGCGCCGGTCGGCGGCACGATGTGCGCGGCGTCGCCGGCGAGAAACAGGCGCCCGTACTGCATCGGCTCGACCACGAAGCTCCGCATGGCGACGATGCCCTTTTGCTGGATGCGGCCTTCCTTCAGCTGCCAGCCGCCGTCCACGGTGGCGAGGCGCGCGCGCAGCTCCTCCCAGATGCGCTCGTCCGGCCAGTGCTCGATGCGGTCCTCGGGCTCGCACTGCACGTACAGGCGCTGCAGGGTCGGCGAGCGCGTGCTGACCAGCGCGAAGCCGCGCTCGTGGTGCGCGTAGATCAGCTCGTCGGTCGAGGGCGGCGCCTCGACGAGCACGCCGAGCCAGCCGAAGGGGTAGGTGCGCGTGAACTCGTGCCGCCGCCGCGACGGCATGCTCGGGCGCGAGACGCCGTGGAAGCCGTCGCAGCCCGCCACGTAGTCGCAGGCGAGCTCGCGCAGCTCGCCCGCGGCGTCGCGATAGCGGATCTTCGGCGCGTCGGTGTCCAGGTCCTGTGGCGTCACGTCTTTCACGCCGAACTCGATGGGCGCGCCCGCATCCAGGCGCGCCTTCACCAGGTCGCGGATCACCTCATGCTGCGCGTACACCATGATCGAGCGGCCGCCGGTCAGCGCGGCGAAGTCGATGCGGCGCGTGCGGCCGGCGAAGCGCAGGTAGATGCCATGGTGCACGAACCCCTCGCGCATCATGCGCTCGCCCACGCCCGTCTCGTTCAGCACGTTGACCGTGCCCTGCTCCAGCACGCCGGCGCGCAGCGTCGCCTC
>JAOUGZ010000515.1 GCA_029865405.1 Betaproteobacteria bacterium | reverse complement strand
AATTCTCACTTCCGTCGGCGACATGATCCGCATTGCTGCACATGCACGACGCCCTTGAAGCGCATCGCAAGACTATGTGCGATATGCCGCGGAGCACCCTTGCACAACCGCATAGCATTTCGTCATGCAAACAGAGTGGGACCCGCGCGCCGCCGCGCCCAGCGGCGGCAAGCGGGTCGACGGGCTGGTCTACGGACTGCTGATCGCGATCCCGCTCTGGATGCTCCTGGGGGCGGTTGCGATCCTGGCGCTGCAAAGCACGCCCGTCTCGGCGATCCAGGGCGTGATGTTCGCGATCGCCGCGGTCTGCGAGTACGTCCTGCTGCGTCATGCCGTGCGGACCATCGGCGCCAAGACTGTTGCCGCCGCGGTGCTGGCGCAAGTGCGCCGCGTCGTCGGGTACAGGGGTTCAAGTCGGGCCTTGGCGAAGCGGGCGGTCGCAATGAGCGCGCTGGCGGCAACCTATCTGCACTACTACTTCTGGGACGTGCAGCTGCAGATCGCTTCCCTGCGTCGCGTCATAGTTTTCGTGCCCGTATACGCGACTGGTTGAGGTCGCGCGAAGCGGGGGAGCACTGGTCTCACGAAGTTGGGCCACTGGTTTGATCCCAGTACGATCTGCCGATACAGCGGACCCGTATCGGGATCTATCGAACCCAAAAAGGGAACACTTAGGAGTTCGCTGCCAAGCTCACGGAGTCATGTCGCCTTCAGCGACACGTCATCCTTCACAGAATTGTCTCATCGGCAACCCTGCGCGAACGCCTTCCGCTGGTAGGTCCCGCCCCCATCCTGCAACGACTCCAGGAACGCCACCAGGTCCTGCGCTTGCCCTTCCGAAAGGTTAAGCGGCTTGAGGACCGCTTCGCCATCTGCGTGCAGCCGGTCGGGGCTGATCGCCGAGTAGTGGTTCACCACGTCGCGCAGCGTGGCCAGGCGACCGTCGTGCATGTAAGGTGCCGTCAGCGCGAGGTTCCGTAGCGAAGGCGTCCTGAACTCCCCGAAATTGCGGTGCTCGAGCGCCACGTGCCGCGTGCCGGTGGCCGTCGAACGCTTCGGATCATCGTTGTAGGCGCCGAGCAGGTTGAACGGGCTCGCGCGCAGGTTCTGGATGCCAGCGTGGCGTCCCGGGTCCACCCGCCCCTTTTCGATGAAGAACGGGATGCCGGTGTCGTGGAACTCGCCGTTGGTGAACGCCGGGCCGATGTGGCAGACGTTGCAGGCGCCCTTCCCCACGAAGATCTTCAGGCCGCGCTTCGCCGCATCCGGATATGCGGCCACTGCCGCCTGGTCGCCTTTGAGCAGCGCGTCGCGGAATTCGTCGAACGCCGTGCGTCCGCTCAGCAGCGTCTCCTGAAACGCCGCCAGGGCCTTGCCCACGCCGACCAGCACCGCCTCATCTTTCGAGGGCAGCGCACCAAACACCTTGCGGTACCGGCATGCCAGATCGGCGTCGCCGCGCACAAGTGCCGCCACCTGTACATCGCTCATGCCGAGTTCACGCGCATCGAGGAGCGGCCGGATGCTCTGCGCCCACAGACTGTCGTTCGCACCATCCCAGCCGAACCAGCGCTGCAGGCGCACATTGTTGAGGCTGGGCGTGTTGCGATCGACGCGCGCCAGGCCGAGCGCGCGCGCCTCGCCGTCTGTCCAGTTGCGCTCCGGGAGGTGGCAGCGCGAGCAGGCGTGCTCGCCGTTTGACGAGAGGCGCCGCTCGAAAAACAGGCGCTCGCCGAGATCGATGGCGTCCTTGTTGCCCGAGGCCCGGTTCGACGGATCCGGCGCGAACGCGGGCGGCCAGGGGCCGTGGGCGGCGATGGCGCGCTTTTCCGCGTCGGTGAATGCGAGCGCCGCTGGCGCGAGCGCAGCGAGCAGCAGGACGATTGCGCGTTTCACTCGAGGCGCACGGCGTGCGCGACGCGCTCGGTCTCACCGCCCGCGCGCAGCTCGAACAGGAACTCCCAGCGCCCCGGCATGTGGAACAGCAGCCCCTCGACCCTGTAGCGCCCTCCGCCGCGGTCTTTCACGGAAGGCCGGTAGTTCATGCCGTGGCGGTGCTCGGGCATCCAGGCGTCTACGCGCAACTCGTTGGGCGCCGGGCACACGGCGAGCTCGAGCGCGAAGTGCCCACCGACGCGCAAAGGCGGTGCGGCGCGATAGACGATCGTGTATTTCGGGGACTCCAGCTTCTCCGCCGGCCCGCCGGGCAGCTCGCAAGCCTGCGCCGCGGGCGCAAACAAGGCGAGCCAGAGCCAGTTCCGCATCACTTCGGCGCGAACAACGCCTCGCCATTCTTCCACGCGATTTGCTCAGCCACGTCCCGCGGCAAATCCGCCAGCCATTCGCGCGACCAGCTCGCATGCGACTCCACGTAGTACCAGCGCTCGGGCGTGAACGAATCGGTGCCGACCATGAATCGGTCAGGAAAAGCGAGAAACACCTTGCGCCATTCCGCATCCACCTTGCCACCGGAAGCGTGATCGGTGCGAAACGCGAGATCACACCACAAATTCGCGTGCCTTCTCAGCATCTCGGCCACCTTCTCCGGCCGCTCGAAGCCCGAGTGCGCCCAGAGGATCCTCGCCTGCGGCCACTGGCGGAACAGCCGCTCCACGGCATCGGCATCCGAGTGCGCGTGCAGGAACAGCCCCTGCTGCTTCGCCAGCTCGACCATGCGCCGCGGCACGGGCAGGTCGGCGTCCGCCCCGTACAGGTGGAATTCGCCGATTCCCGAGTACCGGTACTTCTTCAGCCGCTCTTCCAGGTACGCCGGCACCGTCTCGTCGCGCACCCAGGTGCCGATCTCGCCGCGCGAGCGGTAGGGGCGCAGCTCGGTGATCACCACGTCGGGCGCCAGCGCCTTCATGCGCTGCTGGCCCTCGTCGCCCGACGAGGATACGAGCGCGCGCTTCACCCCCGCCTTGCGCAGGATCTCGACCGCGGCAGCCGGGGGCAGCATCTCCCAGGCGTCATGGCTGTAGTGCAGGTGCGCGTCGAAGATTGG
>JAOUGZ010000514.1 GCA_029865405.1 Betaproteobacteria bacterium | reverse complement strand
CGCTGCGGCTTCGAGCGCCGCCGGCGGCAGGCCGAGCAGCGCCGCGAGCAGTCCCAGCGCCACCATGTTGGGCCAGCCGCCCGTGATCTCGGCGGCAAGCTTCTTCAGGGCGACGGGCGCATAGCGCGCGCCGCTGCGCCGGAACACCTCGGGCGGCTCGCCCTGCGCCGGGTCGCCGATGACCAGGCTCTGCGGCCCGAGCGGCAGCTCGGCGGCGAAGCGCTGCACGTTCTGCCAGTCGATGGCGGCGAGCACCTGGAAGGCGTCGTCCTGGCCGTCGCCGGCGAAGGTCGACAGGCGCAGCATGGCCGCGGCCTCGCCGCCGCGGATCTGCGGGCCGCTGGTGCGCGTCATCAAACCGTAGTACCCGGCCTGCGCCACCGCCTCCAGCAGCATATTGCCGGCAGTCATGACGCCGGCGCCGCCGGAGCCGGCGAGCGCCATCGAAACGGACGAATGGGCCTGCATGGCGCTATTTGGGGGGCAAGACCCTGCCCAAACCTTGAGATGGATCAAACCGGGGCGCTTTTCCCGGGGGTACAAAGGGCCTAATTCGGTATTCGGATACCGATTTCAGGAGAAAGGGAACCCCATGGGCCTGCCGGACGCGAAATTCCTCAAGAACCACGACCTGCCGGCGCTCGCCGAGAAGGGCGTGCGCTACGAGAAGCGGCCGGCGCGCACGCCCGACGGCAAAGAGGTGCCGGGGCTCCATAACGCCTGGATCTGGCTCGACAACCCGACGCAGTACAACTCCTACACCACGGAAATGGTGAAGGCGGTGATCCTCGCGTTTCGCGCCGCGTCCAACGCGCGCGACGTCAGTAGCGTGGTGTTCACCGGCGTCGGCGACAAGGCGTTCTGCACCGGCGGCAACACCAAGGAGTACGCCGAGTACTACGCCGGGCACCCGCAGGAGTACCGGCAGTACATGCGCCTCTTTAACGACATGGTGTCGGCGATCCTCGCCTGCGACAAGCCGGTCATCTGCCGCGTGAACGGCATGAGGATCGGCGGCGGCCAGGAGATCGGCATGGCCTGCGACTTCTCCGTCGCGCAGGACCTGGCGCGCTTCGGCCAGGCCGGCCCCAAGCACGGCTCGGCGCCGATCGGCGGCGCCACCGACTTCCTGCCGGTGATCGCCGGCGCCGAGCGCGCCATGGCGGCCTGCGTGCTGTGCGAGCCGTTCTCGGCGCACGAGGCCTATCACATGGGCGTGCTCACCGACATCGTGCCGGCGCTGAAAGTGAGCGGCCAGTTCGTCGCCAATCCGCTCGTCGAGACGCAGCGCGTGTACGACGAGTTCGGACGCCTGGTCTTTGGCCGGCCGAAGACGGGCGAGGCGCTCGCGCAGGGGAAGATCCTCATGAAGCAGGGCACCGTGGACCTCGCAAAGCTGGATGAGTGCGTCGAGTCGCTGTGCGCCAAGATCCTGCTCACCTTCCCCGACTGCACCACCAAGACGCTGGAAGAGCTGAGAAAGCCCAAGCTCGAGGCCTGGAACCGCAACAAGGAGGATGCACGCGCCTGGCTCGCGCTCAACATGATGACCGAGGCGCGCGCCGGCTTCACCGCGTTCAACGAAGGCCCGAAGGACGACCGCGAAGTGGACTTCGTGCTCCTGCGACAGCAGCTCGCCGCGGGCGCGGGCTGGGTGGGTGCGCTGCACGACGCGATCCAGCCGGGGAAGGCGCGTGGCGGATAGCCCGCTCAAGGTCTGGCTGGAGCGCGACGGCGCGCTGCTGCGGCTGCGCCTCGCGCGGCCCAAGGCCAACCTGATCGACGCGGCGATGATCGCGGCGCTCAGCGCGGCGTTTGCCGAGTACCGCGACAACCCGGGGCTGCTCGCGGCGCTGGTGGATCACGAAGGGCCGCACTTCTCCTTCGGCGCGAGCGTCGAGGAGCACCTGCCCGGGGCCTGCGAGCAGATGCTCGCGGGATTGCACGCGCTGCTCGGCGACATGCTCGAGTGGCCGCGGCCCATCCTCATGTGCGTGCGCGGCCAGTGCCTGGGCGGCGGGCTGGAATTCGCGCTCGCCGGCAACCTGCTGTTCGCCGCGCCCGAGGCGCAGTTCGGGCAACCGGAGATGAAGCTCGGCGTGTTCGCGCCGGCGGCGTCGGTCCTGCTGCCGCTGCGCATCGGCCAGGCGCGCGCCGAGGACCTGCTGTACTCGGGTCGCTCGATCGACGCAGCGAGCGCGCTCGCGTGGGGCCTCGCCAACGAGATCGCCGAGGACCCGGCGGTGGCTGCTGCGGCGTATTTCGACCGGCACCTTGCGGCGAAGAGCGCGGCGTCGCTCGCGCACGCGGTGCGCGCGGCGCGCGAGCCGTTCGCCGATCTCGCGCGCGCGCGGCTCGACGACGTCGAGGCGCTCTACCTGGAGAAGCTGATGGCGACGCGCGATGCGAAGGAAGGCCTGGCCGCCTTCATCGCGAAGCGCGCGCCGAAATGGGAGCACCGATGAGCACCCGGGAGATCGTGGCGCGCTGCGAGCGCCTGTTCGAGGACCTGCGCTTCGGCGCCGTCAAGGACTGGAAGGCGGCGCACCCCGGCGCGAAGGCGATCGGCTACATGCCGATCTACGTGCCGCGCGAGATCATCCACGCCGCGGGCATGCTGCCGGTGGGCATCTTCGGCGGCGGCGACCAGCTCGAGGTGATCCAGGGCGACGCCTACTACCAGAGCTACATCTGCCGCATCCCGCGCTCGACCATCGAGCTCGGGCTCACCGGGCGCCTGGACTGCCTCGACGGCATGCTCTTTCCGTCGATCTGCGACGTGATCCGCAACCTCTCGGGCATGTGGCAGATCATGTTCAAGGACAAGTACGTGAAGTACTTCGACGTGCCGCAGAACTACGACGATGCCATCGGCGGCGAGTTCTACGTGCACGAGATGCAGCAATTGCGCGATGACCTGGGCAAGCTCGCCGGCCGGCCGGTCACGGACGAGGCCCTGCGCGCCTCGATCGCGGTGTACAACGAGAACCGCAAGGCGATCCGCG
>JAOUGZ010000669.1 GCA_029865405.1 Betaproteobacteria bacterium | reverse complement strand
CTTGGCGGGCGCGTCGGGCGTGCCGGTCACCGAGAGCAGGCCCGCTTCGCACTGCACCAGCAGGTCATAGGCGCGCTTGCCGGCGTAGGGGCCGGCGGGGCCGTAGCCGGAGATGCCGCACCACACGAGGCGCGGGTGGCGCGCGCGCAGCTCGGCCGCGCCCAGGCCGAGGCGCTCCACGGCGCCGGGGGCGAGGTTCTGCACGAAGACGTCGGCGCGCTCCAGCAGCTTCGCCAGGATCGGCCCGGCCTGCGGGTGCTTCACGTCGAGGGCCAGGCTTTCCTTGGAGCGGTTGGTCCACACGAAATGCGACGACAGGCCCTGCACGGTGCGGTCCATCGAGCGCGACTGGTCGCCGCCGTCGGGGCGCTCGATCTTGATCACGCGCGCGCCGAGCTCGGCGAGCTGGCGCGTGCAAAAGGGCCCCGCGATCACCTGCTCCAGCGCCACGACCGTGACGCCGTCCAGCGGCCGCCTCACGCGAACTTCACCGTCAGCCCGGGCAGCGGCAGGCCCTCGAAGGCGGTCGTCCAGGTCTCGCCCGGTTTCACGGGATGGGCGTCGGTCAGCGTGCCGGTGGACACGATCTCGTGCGCGTGCAGCTGGTCGAAATCGGGCTGCAGCGCTAGCAGCTCCACCAGGTGCGCGAGCGCGTACACCGGGCTGTCGAGGACGTTGGCGCCGACGCCCTCGTCCACGGTCTTGCCGCGTCTGCGCAGGACGACGCGCGCCGCGGGCAGCAGCGCCTCGAGGCCGGGGATCGTTTCCACCGCGACCGGCGTGCCCAGGACGAGCCGCCCATGCAACCCGTTGGCGGTGGTGCAGTCGGGCAGCTTCACCTTCCAGTCCGGGTGGAAGCACTGCACGATCTCCACCGCATGCGCCACCCACTCGATGGCAGCGAGGATCGCGTGCGCGTCGTGCGAGCGCGGCGGCGGCGCCTTCAGGCCGAAGCAGATCTCGGGCTCGATGCGCGGCTGCGCCAGGCCCACGAGCGGCACCTCGGCGCGGTTGTCGACCGCGCGGATCAGCGTGTGGTCGTAGACGAAGCCCCAGATCGGCTTGTCGACGCCGTAGCGCGGCCAGAGCGTGCGGTTGGTGAAGCCGATCTTGCGCCCGAGCGGCTTCCAGCCGATCGTCAGGCGGTGCTGGTGCAGCCGCCGCATCGCGCGATAGCCCGCTTCGGCGTCGAGCTTCGGGAAGCGCTCGCTGAACGGCGGCGCCGTGTGGCCGCTCGCCGCCAGTTCGATCAGTTCCTCCGATACCTTCTTCAGCGTGGACTCGATCATGCGGAAAATTCTACCCCCGTGCGCTGGTTGCGGCCCTGCGTTTCGCGTGCCACATTACCGGGCCATGGAGGGACCCTGACATGCCGGTGAAGTGGATGGATCACTTCAACATCATCACCGACGACCTGCCGGCGACGCTGGCGTTCTACGAGGAGCACCTCAACCTGAAGCCCGGCGCGCGCCCGCCGTTCAAGTTTCCGGGCGCCTGGCTGTACGCGGACGGCGGCAAGGGCAAGGACCCGATTCTGCACGTGGTCGCCGGCAAGGACCGCAAGCTCCTGGTGAAGGGCGTCATCGACCACATGGCGTTCTACGGCACCGGCCTCGCCGCGACGGTGGCGAAGCTGAAGGCGAAGGGCATCGACTACGAGCTGCGCCGGCTGCCCGAGTACGGCACCTGGCAGCTCTTTTTCCACGATCCGAACAACGCCAAGGTCGAGATCGATTTCGACGCCAGGGAGCCCGAGCCGGCGTGAACGTGCTTCAGCGCATCGCCGGGATCGCGATCGGGCTGGTGCTCTTTGTCCTGGCGTTCATCTTCGCGTCCGTGATTCTGGCCGTCGCGGGCGGGATTGCGCTCGGCGTGTGGGCGTGGCTGGCGTGGAAGACGCGCGGCGTGAGGCGCGAGGCGGCGCGCGCCAGGCCGGGTGAGGGCTCGGTGATCGAAGGCGAGTACAAGGTCGAGCGCGAGACGCGGCGCATCGACAACGACGTGCACTAGGTGCGCGCGGGGCTCTCCGCCATGCGCCGGCGCTCCACCAACTGCACGCCGACCACCAGCGCCAGCAGCCCGAAGCCGACAATGTCGGTGTAGAGCCCGGGCTTGATCAGCATCAGCGCGCCGACGATCAGCACGGCGCGCTGCCAGGCCGAGGCGAAGCCCACCAGCCAGCCGAACAAGCCGCCGGCGAGAGCGATCACGCCGGTGCAGGCGGTGACCACCACCCAGAGAACATAGGGCCAGTCCGCGCCCCAGTTCTTCG
>JAOUGZ010000058.1 GCA_029865405.1 Betaproteobacteria bacterium | reverse complement strand
AGTACGTGCCGGCGTTTCCGGTCAAGCTGGCGATCCCGCAGGCGGCGCATCACAAGATGGCGGTGCTCATGGAGCGGGCCTCGATCCCGACCGCGCTCGCGCTCGGCGGCCTGGTGGGCGTGTGCGAGTTCCCCTGCACCGGCGGACCGTATCTGATGGCGGTCGGGCTGTTGCATGATCAGGCCACGTACTACGCCGGGGTCGGTTATCTGCTGCTCTACAACGTGATCTTCGTGCTGCCGCTGGTCCTGATCCTGCTCGTGGCCAGCAATGCGTCGCTCCTTGGCAAGGTGCAGCAGTGGCAGCAGGACAGGCGCAGGGCAATGCGACTGGGCGGTGGCGGCGCCATGGTGGCGCTGGGACTGCTGATCTTCGCGATCTGATGCCATGACCAGCCTGCTCATCGTAATCGCCTCGATGCTCATGCTTGGCCTGCTGGCATGGCTCGCCGGCAAGTTCTCGCGTCTGCCGGTTTGCCCGGTGTGCGTCGGCGTTGCCGGAACATGGCTGTGGATGATCGCGGCGCGCCTGGGGGGCTACGCCGTGGACACCGCGTTGCTCGGCATCCTTCTAGGCGCGTCGGTGGTGGGTTTTGCGCAGGCGATCGAGACGCGCCTGCCGCGCGGGCGCTCGCCGCTGGTGTGGAAGGCGCTCGCGCTTCCCGTAGGAATTGTCGCCGCCGCCGGCCTGGCGGGCGAGCACTGGGGTCTAGCTGGCGCCGCGGGCGCGGCACTCGCGCTGTTGACGGCGGGAGTCCTGCGGCGGCGAGACGCGAAGGCAACTGACTCGGCAGTCGTTTCGGAGCTTGAAGAGCGGATGAAGAAATGCTGCTGAGCCGGTATTGCGCGCCTCGACCTGGAGTTGAAGGAAACAAAAGGTCACAAGAGTTGTCCACTAAGCGAATATGAAACGCGAACCGTTCGCTGCGGCAGCCGCCGCGTCTTCGCCGCGCGTCGCGGCATCGGCCACCTGGGCATACCCGTGGTATGTCAGGCTGATCTTCGCCGCTCAGCGGCGCAAGTACGGCACTGAGCTCGAGCCGGCGAGGCTCTGGGGCCGGCTGCCGCGCGCTTTTCTCATGCTGACGCTGCTGTATCGCAGTCTCGATCGCCGCAGCTCGCCGCTCGAGCCGGCACTGCGCGCGCTGGTGCAGGTGCGCATCTCGCAGATCAACTGGTGCGCTTTCTGCGTCGACTTGAACGGAGCAGCGGCGCTGGAGCGGGCCGTCTCGCCCGCTAAGCTCGACGCGCTCGAGCAGTTCGAGACTTCGGCGCTCTATACCGAGCGAGAAAAGGCCGCGCTCGCTTTTGCCGAGGCCCTCACTGATCCGGCGCGCCGAGTCGACGACGCCTGCTTTGCCCGGCTGCGCACGTACTTCGACGAACAGGAGGTGCTCGAGCTCGCCGCGCTCGCGGCGTTCCAGAACCTCTCCAGCAAGTTCAACGCGGCGCTGGGCGTACCGGCTCAGGGATATTGCGCACGCGCCGGCAAGACGGCGCCGGGAGGAGATACTTGAGACACTTGGCACTCCGGATAGTGGCCGCGCTGCTGCCGAGCAGCGCAATGCGGGAAGCCGCTGATCGTCGACCGGGGGAAGATTGACGCAGATCAACCCGTGGCGCGCGGATGACGCGAACATAGGCGCCAGATGCAAGTCTCGCTCACTGCAATGAGACGAATCCTTGCCACGGCGGCGCTGTTCTTCCTCTTGTTGCGTCCCGTGTGCGACGTGCTGGCGGCTGGTGCGATAGCTGGCGTGCAGGAGCAGGACGCGCACTCGGTCGCGCACCAGGACGTACGCGGCGGGAGCGCGCTCGACCACGACGTGCCCTGCTGCGCGGACGTCGAGGACGGCACTGTGAGCACGCTGAGCGAGTCTGCCAATGTTCGCGTCACGAGCGAAAGCAAGCTCGCGGTTGCGGCGCCCGCCCGCACTGCGACGCATTTTGTAGGCGCTTCCAGTGCCGGTGCCCGACATCCGCCCGGCGTTCTCCACACCTCGACCTCCTACTACGCACGTTCGGCGCGCATCCGGCGCTGAGTTGCGGTCCACCTGTGTCATCTTCGCGTTGGGGCGGGCGGACCGCCCGGCGCGCCCTACCAAGCCGTAAACGAATGGAGTCGAATATGAAACGCAAATTGCTTGCCGCCTCGGCGGCGATCCTGCTTGGCACGGCCACGGCGGCGTGCACCCAGCCCTACGGCGGCATGGGCCCCGGAATGATGGGTGGTTATGGGCCGGGTGGCGGTGGACCGGGCTATGGCCAAGGTCAAGGTCCGGGCTACGGCCCCGGATATGGTCCTGGCTACGGCATGGGCCCGGGAATGATGGGCGGCTACGGTATGGGCCCCGGCATGATGGGCGGCTACGGCGGCTACGGTATGGGCCCCGGGATGATGGGCGGCTACGGCGGCTATGGCATGGGCCCCGGGATGATGGGCGGTTACGGGGGCTACGGCGGCTATGGCTACGGGGTTGATCTCAGCCCCGAGCAGCGCGCGAAGATCGCCGAGATCCAGCGGGAGTTCGGCCGCAAGCAGTGGGAGCTGATGGAGAAGATGCACGAGGAAGGCGGCCCGATGTACCAAGCGTTCGGCTCGGGCGCTTTTGATGAGAAGGCGGCGCGCAAGGCGTATCAGGACATGGCCGACGCGCAGAAGCAGATGTTTGACGCCCAGTTGGAGGTCCGCAAGAAGATCGACGCGGTCCTTACGCCGGAGCAGCGCGAGCAGATGAACCGCGGCTGGCGCGGCCGTCGGTCGCGCTAGCGGGAGCGACGGCCATGTGGGGCGGTGACATGATGGGCTGGGGCGGAGGCTGGGGCTGGGGATGGTTCGGCATCGTGCATATGGTGCTGTGGTGGTTCCTGATCATCCTCGGCATCGTGGTGCTCGCGAAGTGGCTGTTCGGCGGCGGTGGCAGCGGACGCGCCGCCGGCGATGACCGGGCGCTCGCCATCCTGCGCGAGCGCTATGCGCGGGGTGAAATCGACAAGACCGAGTTCGACGCGCGCAAGCGCGATTTGGGAGGCTGACATGAGAGCCGTGCAGACGCTTCGCAAGATGCTCGTCGCCGCAGCGGTGCTCGTGATCGCGGCTGCCGCATACGCGGCCGAGCTCGGGACCCGCTCCAGCAGCGTGGGCGGCGTTACGGTCAAGGTTACGCCCAAGAGCGTGGAACCGGGCGCGGCGGCCTGGGAGTTCGCCGTCGTACTCGATACCCACAGCCAGGACCTCAGCGACGACCTCATGAAGAATTCGGTGCTCGTTGACGCGCAGGGTGTTCGCCATGCGCCGCTCGCGTGGGAAGGCTCGCCACCCGGCGGCCACCATCGCTCGGGCGAGTTGCGCTTCAAGGGGATGGCGATTCAGCCCGACGCCATCGAGTTGCAGATGCGCCGGCCCGACGAGCCCGCACCGCGCAGCTTCCGCTGGAAACTGAAATAGGACTCGATCCATGACTACCCCCCTCGCGCTCGCGCGACCCTCCGGATTCGGTGTCAGCGCCTTCGCCGCTTTGCTCGCGATCTACTTCGGCGCCCTCACGCTGGTGTCGGGCTGGAGCTTCACCCTGGCCCAGTTTTCCGAGTTCTGGTATTACGTCGTGCCGCTCGCCGCCGGCTTCGGTCTGCAGGTCGCATTGTTCCTCAGACTGCGCGAAGTGCTCAGCCGCGCGAAACAAACCGGGGCCGTGGTCGCGGCTTCGGGAGCGACTTCGACCGCCGCGATGGTCTCGTGTTGTGCGCACTACCTGACGAACGTCGCCCCGGTGCTGGGCGCAACCGGCCTGGTCGCGTTCGCCGCGCAGTTCCAGGTGGAGCTGTTCTGGGTCGGGCTCGCGTTCAACGCGGCGGGCATCGCCTTCGTCGGGACGAAGCTCTACAAGGCCACCAGGGACCACGCGCACTGCGTGGCGTAGACCTACGCTGGGCTTGACCTTCCCGTCGTGGGAAGGTGCATGGTTCGCTCAACATGCGAGCGAGGACGTGTCCCATGGAGAACGCACCCAGCCCGAAGATCCGCGGCGCGGGAGCGCTGCCGGTCCTTGCGGTCGGTGTCCTCCTAGCAGCCGCACTGACCGCGCTCGTTACGCCGGCACGCGGCGCTCAGTCCGATGCCGAACGCGGATTGGCGATCGCGCGCGAGATGAAGGCGCGCGATCGCGGCTTCAGTAACGCGACCGCGACGATGCGGATGGTGCTCGTTGACGCCTCCGGCGGCGAGACCGGACGCGAGCTGCGCACCAAGACGCTCGAAGGTGGGGACGACGGCGACAAGCTGCTCGCCGTTTTCGAGACACCTGCGGACGTCAGGGGCACGGTGTTTCTCAGCCACACGCACCGCGATCGGGCAGACGACCAGTGGCTCTACCTGCCGGCGCTCAAGCGCGTGAAGCGCATCGCGCCCGCCAACAAGAGCTCGCCCTTCATGGGATCCGAATTCAGCTATGAAGACCTTGCTTCCGCCGAAGTAACCAAGTACCGCTATGCCTACAGGGGCGACGAGATTTTCGAGGGCAAACCGCGGTTTGTGCTCGAGCGCGTCCCGGTCGACCCCGAGTCGGGCTACAGCCGCCAGCTCGTCTGGGTCGACATGGATCGTTACGTGCCCCTGAAGATCGAGTTCTACGACCGGCGCGGCGATAGATTGAAGACGCTCGTCGCGCGTGAATACCGGCAGTACCTCGGGCGCTACTGGCGCGCGCACGAGGTGCGCATGGAGAATCATCAAAGCGGCAAGAGCACGGTTTTGCGCTGGGGCGACATCCGCTTCCGCCAGGGCCTGAACGAGCAGGACTTCCTGTCGGCGAGCATGGCGCGGGCGCGATGAGAGAGATCGCCCATGCGCGCCTTCGCGATACTCGCCCTCGCAATGGTTTTGTCGGGTCCGGCGCCGGCGCAAGAGTGGCGCGGCCAGGTTTCGGCGGAATACCGCGGCTTCACGCACGCCGGACTCGACCCGGACCAGCATCGGGGCTATGCGTCGCTCGCGGCCCAGTCGGAGTTTCGCACGGCATGGCAGGATGGCCGCCAGTCGCTGGTGTTCATCCCGTTCTATCGCTGGGACCAGCACGATCGGCGGCGTACGCACGGCGACGTGCGAGAGCTGCTCTGGCTGTACGCGGGCAGGGGCTTCGAGCTGCGCGCCGGCATCGGCAAGGTCTTCTGGGGCGTCGCCGAAACGCAGCACCTGGTCGACGTGGTGAACCAGATCGATCTGGTGGAAGACCCCGACCGCGAGGACAAGCTCGGCCAGCCGATGCTCGGCGCGACGCTGTTCTCCGGAGCGGGCAACTGGGAGGTTTATCTCCTGCCTTACTTCCGCGAACGCACTTTTCCGGGCGAGGCGGGACGGCTGCGCACGCTGCCGCGCGTGGACTCGGAGCAGGAGGCGCTTTACGAAAGCGCGCGCGGTGCGCGCCACGTGGACGCCGCAGGGCGCTGGACGCGCACGCTCGGCGCGTGGGACGTCGGCCTGTCCTACTTCCGCGGCACCAACCGCGCGCCGCGGCTCGTTCCGGGGCTCGACGTTGCCGGCCAGCCGGTCCTGCTTCCTTACTACGGGCAACTGCGTCAGGCCGGCCTCGAAACGCAGGCCACGCTGGATCGCTGGCTGCTGAAGCTCGAGGCGGTGCGCCGCGCCGAGGCCGATGCAACCTCGCGCGCCGCCACCGCGGGGTTCGAGTACACGCTGCCCGGCGTATTCGGAGGTCCGTCCGACCTGGGGTTGCTGGCCGAGTATCTGTACGACAGCCGCGGCGCTGCGGCCTTCACCCCGTATCAGGACGACGTCATGCTGGGGATGCGCTGGACCGTGAACGACGCACAGAGCACCCAGCTTCTCGCGACGGTCATCCTGGACCGGCGCACGAGCGAGCGCGCCTACAACCTCGAAGCGAGGCGGCGGATTCGCGGCAATCTCACTGCCAGCCTGGAAGCGCGCGCGTTCCATGCGAGCGAGCCGGACGAGCTCCTCTACAGCGTGCGGCGCGACGACTATGCGCAGTTGAAGCTCACCTATTACTTCTGAGCGACCGAACGCCGTGTGGCAACTCGCCTACCGACAGCTGACCGCGGAGCCCTTGCGGGCGATGCTCACCGCTTGCGCGGTGGCGGCGGCGATCACGGTGATCCTCGTGCTGCGCGGCTTCGAGCAGGGACTGTACGTGCAGCTCGAGCAGGCCGTGAGGGCGCGCGGCGCGCCGCTATTTGTCGCGCAGTCGGGCGTGTCGAACTTCATTGCCGTGCGCTCCTCGCTTCCCCAGCTCTCGCGCGGCCAGGTGGAAGCCGTGCAGGGCGTCGCCGAAGCGCATCCGATGACAGGTTTTTTCGTTACATACGGTCCGGAAGGCAACCGCACGCCGGTCTATCTTCTGGTGCACGACACGCTTGGCGGGCCAGCGGAGATCGTTGAGGGCGACCCGATCCGCGCCGCGCGCGACGCGGTGATCGACGCCGGGCTCGCGCGGCGCTACGGGCTGCGTCCGGGCGATCCGCTCGTCATCTCGGACTTCCGCTTCCGCGTCGCCGGCGTCACGCGCGGGCAGTCGGCGATGCTCACGCCTTTCGTGTTCATCGGCTACGACGGCATGATCGACCTGTTCCTGGAATCCGAGATCGCGCCAGACCTGAGCACGTTCCCGCTGCTCAGCTTCCTGCTCGTCGAACTCGCGCCCGGCGCACGGGCCGAAGCGGTGGCGCAAGCGATAGAGCGCGCGGTGCCCGCGGCGGACGTGCTTACTGCCCAGGCGCTCGCCGCAAACGACGTGGCGCTCGGCCGGGAGCTGTTCAGCCCGATCATGGGCGCGCTCATCGGGCTCGCCTACCTGATCGGCATCCTGGTGGTGGGACTCATCGTCTACGCGGACACGATCGCGCGGCGGCGCGCCTATGGCGTCATGAAGGCGCTCGGTTTCCGGCTGCGGCACATGCTTGCGACGGTATCGGCGCAGACGCTGATGCTCCTCGCGCTTGCCTGGCCGCTCGGCCTCGGCCTCGCGCTCGCAATTGCCGGTGCGATCGAGACCCTGGCACCCGTGTACCGCGTCTACGTGCTGGAGCCGGCAGGCCTCGCCTGGGCGGCGGCCGGGGTGCTGGGGATGGCGCTCGCGGGCGCCGCGCTGCCGCTCCGGGTCGTGGCGCGCGCCGATCCCACCGTCGCGTTCCAGGCGGAGTGAGCCGATGCTGCGCTGGCTCCTGAAGACGCTCTGGCTGCAGAAGGCCTCGCTCGCCGCGAGCGCGGCAGGCGTGGCGGGCGCCTTCGTCCTGGTCGTCATCCTGCAGGCCGTGTTCGCGGGCGAGGCCCGGCAGATGGTGGCCTACGCGCGGCACGCTCCGGCCGACGTCTGGGTAATGCAGCGCGGCGTGCTCAACATGCACATGGCGAATTCGTTCGTCTGGGCCTGGAAGGCGAGGCGCATCGCAGAGGTGCCGGGCGTGCGCGCCGCGACCCCGATCCTGTATTCGGGCGCGGTGGTGCGCATGGCCGGGCGCACCATGATCGCCTACGCTGTGGGCCTTGAACCCGGCGCCCGGCGCGCCGGCCCGTGGGCGATGGCGGCCGGCAGGGCCATGCCCGGCCCCGGCGAGATCGTCCTGCCGCGCGTGTTCGCGGAAATGACCGGCATCGGAATGGGCGCGCAGGTCGAGCTGACCGACAAGCGCCTCGAGGTCGTGGGGCTCTCCGAAGGTACCTACTCGATGGCCAACCCGGTCGTCTTCGTGGCGGCCTCCGACCTCGCGGACCTGATGCAGGCGCAAGGCACCGTGAGCTACGTCCTCGTGGAAGCGGAGCCGGGACAGGACACGGCGGCGCTTGCTGCGCGCATCGAGCGCGAGGTGGACAAGGTCACGGCGCTGCCGAAGGAGCGCTTCACGCGCAACGACGTCCAGCTCGCCATGCAGATGGGCGCCGAGATCATCGCCTTCATGACGGTCATCGGCTCGGGGCTTGCCGTCGTGATCATCGCGTTCACCGCCTACTCGCAGGTGGCGCGCCGCCGGCAGGAGCTTGCGATCGCCAAGGCACTCGGCGTGCGCAACCGCGAGATCTACGCCGCGGTGGGCGTGCAGACGGCGCTGATCACCGGTCTCGGGCTCGCGCTGGCGCTGCTTGCGGCCTGGGTCTTGTTCCCGCTGCTCAGCACGCTCGTGCCGCAGATCACGCTCGAGCTGACTGCCGGGGCGCTGGGGCGCGCGGCGGCCGTGGCGCTCATCGTGGCGGTGATCTCCGCATGGGTACCGGCGCGCTACGTTGCACGCGTCGATCCGCTGACGGCATTCAAGGGATAAGCCATGGATACGACGCTTATGCAGGTGAGGAATCTGAGCAAGGCGTTTGGCCGCGGGCATACGGAAGTGCGCGCGGTGAACGACGTCTCGCTCGACGTGCGCCGCGGCGAGCTGATCCTCGTGATGGGGCCGTCGGGATCGGGCAAGACGACGCTCGTTTCGATGCTCGGCACGCTGCTCAAGCCGAGCGCCGGACGGATTGTCCTGGACGGGGTCGACGTGACGCGCCTGGACGAGGCGGCGCTGCCCGCCGTGCGCGCGCGAAAGATCGGCTTCGTGTTCCAGGCATTCAACCTGATGGAGGCGCTCACGGTCGAGGAAAACGTGTTGTTTCCCGCCCAACTCGCACCGGGCGGCACCGCCGGGGCGAGGGTGCGTGCCGCAGGGCTGCTCGAGCGTCTCGGCCTCGTTGAGCGCCGGCACGCCCGGCCGCCGACGCTTTCGGGCGGCGAGAAGCAGCGCGTGGCCATTGCGCGCGCGCTCATCAACCAGCCGCCGCTCATCCTCGCCGACGAGCCGACCGGCAACCTCGACTCCCAGTCCGGGCAGGAGGTGGCCATGATCCTGCACGACGTGGCGCGCGATGCGGACTGCGCCGTCATCCTCGTCACGCACGATCCGCGCGTCGAGGAGATCGCCGACCGCATCCTTTGGCTGGAGGACGGCGCCCTGCGCGACCGGCGTGCGGAGCGCCATTCCTGGGTGCGCTGCCCGGTGTGCGGCATGCGCGTGGACGAGTGGACCGCCCGGCACGCGGCCGAGCACGAGGGTCAACGCGTTGTCTTCTGCTCGCAGCGCTGCCAGGAGCGTTTCTTCGAAGAACCGACGGCCTATGCCGCCTGATCGACGAAAGGAACGTCACCATGCATACAGACGAGTCGCGGGGTAATCCGAGCTTGTGGAGGTCGAAGACCGGGATCGCGCTGTGCGGATTCATCGCCATCGCCGCGGTGCTCTTGATCCTGGAACACCGGGCGCACGCGCTGCAGTGGCTGCCGTTCGCGTTGCTGCTGGCGTGCCCGCTCATGCATCTCTTCCATGGCCATGGCGGCCATGGTGGGCACGGCAGCAAGCAGGACAAGAGCGACAAGGAAACCGGCTCGTGAACGAAGCGGAATCGTACGGGCTGTGGTGGCTGGTACTCGTCAATTCCCTCGTCTTCATCATTTTTGCGTTCAGTTTCGCGCGCCCCCAAAGCACGCGCGACTGGCGCTCGTTCGGCGTGTTCTCCGCGTTCCTGGTCGCGCTGTTCACAGAAATGTACGGCTTCCCGCTGACCCTGTACCTGCTCTCGGGCTGGGTCTCGAGCCGCTTTCCCGGAATCGACTTCCTGTCGCACGACGCCGGGCATCTGCTGGAGGTGATGTTCGGCTGGAAAGCGAACCCGCACTTTGGGCCGTTTCACGTCGCGAGCAACATCCTCATTCTCGGCGGCTTCTGGGTGCTGGCGGTCGCGTGGAAGGTGCTCTATGAGGCGCAGCGCGCAGGACGCCTGGCCACCACCGGCGCGTACGCGCGGGTGCGCCACCCGCAATATGTCGGCTTCGTGCTCATCATGACCGGGTTCCTGCTGCAGTGGCCGACCCTGGTGACGCTCGCGATGTATCCGGTGCTCATCTTCATGTATGCGCGCCTCGCGAAGCGGGAGGAAGTCGAGATGCTCGCCCAGTTCGGCGAGGCGTACCGGCGCTACAAGGAGGCGGTGCCGGCATTCATGCCGCGTCTTGGCGCGGTGCGCGCCGCCGGCGAGTCGCGCTGAGTGGCGGCTGGCTTGACCTTGCCATGGTAGGAAGGCTGACAATGGCAATGATGAGAGTTGCGGGAGCGACGAAGATGGCGAACGAAGCGACGCAGGACATGTCGTCGAAGGACCCCGTGTGCGGGATGCGGGTGCAGCCCGGCAAGGAAGCCGGCACGCTTACGCACGGCGGCAAGACGTACTCGTTCTGCTCCACGCACTGCCTGAATACGTTCAAGGCGGACCCCGGGCGCTATCTCCAGGAAACGGCGCTCGCGCACGGCGACCATACGCATCATGCACAACCCGCCCCGACGCGCGCCGCGGCGCCCGCACCCGCGGGCGCGCAATACACCTGTCCCATGCACCCCGAGGTGCTCAAGGACGGTCCCGGCGACTGTCCGATCTGCGGCATGGCGCTCGTCCCGGTGGGTGCTGCGGCGGCCGATGGGGACAACGCCGAGCTGCGCGATCACACGCGCCGCATGTGGGTCGGCGTCGTGCTGTCGATCCCGATGGTGATCCTCGCCATGTCGCCGATGGTGGGCATCGCGGAACCTTTCGGACTCGCGCCGCGCGTTCGCGGCTGGATCGAGTTCGTGCTCGGCACGCCGGTGGTGTTGTGGGTCGGCTGGCCGCTGCTCACCAAGTTCATCCGCTCGGTGCGCGGGTGGCGCCTGAACATGTACTCGC
>JAOUGZ010000513.1 GCA_029865405.1 Betaproteobacteria bacterium | reverse complement strand
ACCAACGCCCACCTGCTGAAGTACGACACCGCGCACGGCCGCTTTCCCGGCAAGGTCGCGGTCGAGGGCGACGCCATCGCAGTCGACGGCGACAAGCTCAAGGTGCTCGCCGAGCGCGACCCGGCGAAGCTGCCCTGGAAGGCGCTCGGCGTCGACGTGGTGCTCGAGTGCACGGGGCTGTTCACCGGCAAGGCGAAGGGCGGCGCGGCGCACCTGGCGGCGGGGGCGAAGAAAGTCATCATCTCGGCGCCCGGCGACAAGGACGTCGATCGCACCATCGTCATGGGCGTAAACGACCGCGAGCTCAAGGCGTCCGATACGGTGATCTCCAACGCCTCGTGCACCACCAACTGCCTGGCGCCGCTGGTCAAGGCGCTCGACGATCGCGTCGGCGTGGTCTCCGGGCTGATGACCACGGTGCATTCCTTTACGAACGACCAGGTGCTGACCGACGTTTTCCACAAGGACCTGCGCCGCGCGCGCTCGGCGACGCACAACATGATTCCCACCAAGACCGGCGCCGCTGCCGCCGTGGGGCTGGTGCTGCCGCACCTGAACGGCAAGCTCGACGGCTACGCCATCCGCGTGCCGACGATCAACGTCTCGATCGTCGACCTCACCTTCGTGGCGAAGAAGCCGACGAGCGTCGAGGCGGTGAACCAGGCCCTGCAGCAGGCCGCGCAGTCGGACTTGAAGGGGATCCTCGAGTACACCGCCGAGCCGCTCGTTTCCTCGGACTTCAACCACCATCCGGCGAGCTCGATCGTCGACGCCGCGCTCACCAAGGTCACCGGCGGCACGCTGGTCAAGGTCTCGAGCTGGTACGACAACGAGTGGGGCTTCAGCAACCGCATGCTGGACGCCGCCGTGGCGCTGATGAACGCCAAGTAACGCCATGCGCTTCAAGCGCATGGCCGAGCTTGAGCTGCGCGGCAAGCGGGTCTTCATCCGCGCCGATCTCAATGTGCCGCAGGACGAGTCCGGCGCCATCACCGACGACACGCGTATTCGCGCCTCGCTGCCGGGCATCCGCCTCGCGCTGGAGAAAGGCGCCGCGGTGATGGTCACCTCGCACCTGGGGCGGCCCAAGGAAGGCGAGCTCAGGCCGGAGGATTCGCTCGCCCCCGTCGCCAGGCGCCTGGGGGAACTGCTCGGACGCGAGGTGCCGCTCCGGCGCGACTGGGTCGGCGGCGTGGATGTGAAGCCGGGTGAGGTGGTGCTGCTCGAGAATTGCCGCGTCAACAGGGGCGAGAAGAAAAACGACGAGGCCCTCGCCCGCAAGATCGCAGCGCTGTGCGACGTCTACGTGAACGACGCGTTCGGCACGGCGCACCGCGCCGAGGCCACCACGCATGGCGCGGCGCGATTCGCCAAGCTGGCCTGCGCGGGGCCGCTGATGGCCGCCGAGCTGGATGCGCTGGGCAAGGCGCTCGCGCACCCGGCGCGGCCGCTCGTCGCCATCGTCGCCGGCTCCAAGGTCTCGACCAAGCTTACCGTGCTGGCGGCGCTCGCGAAGAAGGTCGACGAACTGATCGTCGGCGGCGGCATCGCCAACACCTTCCTGCTGGCCGCCGGCATGCCGATCGGCAAGTCGCTCGCGGAGAGGGACCTCGTCGACGAGGCGAAGCGCATCATGCAGGCGACGCAAGTGCCGCTGCCGGTAGACGTCGTGGTGGGCAAGAGCCTCGACGATTCGAGTGGCGTCACCAAGGCTGTGCGCGAGGTCGCGGCGGACGAGATGATCCTCGATATCGGTCCGCAGTCCGCGGCGACGCTGGCCGACGCGCTGGGCAGGGCCGGCACCATCGTCTGGAACGGCCCGGTCGGCGTGTTCGAGAACGACGCCTTCGCCAAGGGCACGGAGACGGTGGCGCGCGCCATTGCGGCATCGAAAGGGTATTCGATCGCGGGTGGCGGCGACACCGTGGCGGCGATCAACAAGTTCGGCATCGCCGGCAAGGTAAGCTACATTTCCACCGCGGGGGGCGCGTTCCTCGAATTCCTCGAGGGCAGAACGCTGCCTGCGGTCGCCATCCTCGAGGAAAGAGCCTGATGCTCCGCAGCACCAAGATCGTCGCCACCCTCGGCCCTTCGTCCAGCGAGCCCGCGGTGCTCGAGCGCATGGTGCGCGCCGGCGTCGACGTAGTGCGGCTCAATTTCTCGCACGGCACCGCAGTCGACCACGAGAAGCGCGCCGAGCTCGTCAAGGAGATCGGCCGCAAGACCGGGCGCACGGTGGCCATCATGTGCGACCTGCAGGGACCGAAGATCCGCATCGGCAAGTTCAAGGACGGCAAGGTGACGCTGGAAAAGGGCGCGCCCTTCATCCTCGATGCCACCTGCGAGCTCGGCGATGCGGAACGCGTCGGCCTGGACTACAAGGAGCTGCCGCACGATGTCGAGGAAGGCGCCGTGCTGCTGCTCGACGACGGCAAGGTCGTGCTCGACGTGACGGTGGTGCGCGGCGAGGAAGTGCATACCAAGGTGCGCCACGGCGGGGTGCTGTCGAACAACAAGGGCATCAACCGCCAGGGCGGTGGCCTGACCGCCGCGGCGCTGACCCCGAAGGACATGGACGACATCCGCACGGCGGCAAAGATTCACGCCGACTTTCTCGCCGTGTCCTTTCCCAAGTCGGGCGCCGACATGTACATGGCGCGGGAGCTCATGCGCGCGGCAGGCGGCAAGGCGATGCTCATCGCCAAGATCGAGCGCGCGGAAGCCGTGAAGCACGAGGCGCTGGTCAGCATCATGGGCGCCTGCGACGGCATCATGGTGGCGCGCGGCGACCTTGCCGTGGAAGTAGGCGACGCGGCGGTGCCGGCGCTGCAGAAACGCATGATCCGCCTCGCGCGTGAGCACAACAAGCTCACCATCACGGCGACGCAGATGATGGAGTCGATGATCGACAGCCCGGTGCCGACGCGTGCCGAAGTGTCCGACGTCGCCAACGCGGTGCTCGACGGCACCGACGCGGTGATGCTGTCGGCCGAGTCGGCGAGCGGCCGC
>JAOUGZ010000057.1 GCA_029865405.1 Betaproteobacteria bacterium | reverse complement strand
ACGTCGAGTTCTACATCTGGGCCGGCGTGGTGGCGCCCGCGGCGACGCCCGCGGAGGCGCAGCACAGGCTGCGCGCCGCGGTGCGCGAGGCGGTGGCGACGCCGCTGTTCTCCGGCGCGATGGCCAAGGTGCAGACCCCGGTCAACTACCTCGACGCGCCCGAGTTCAAGGACTTCTGGTTCGAGGACGCCAAGCGCCTGCGCGCCGCGGTCCTGAAGATTGGCGCGGTGGCCGGCAAGTAGGCGCATGCTGGATACCGCACCCGCCTACCGCTACGTCCAGGAGCGCCTGGGCGTCGACGTCAAGACGGCGGCCGCCGCCACCGAGCTCGCCAGCCTCGGCGTCGATTCGCTCGCGCTGCTCGAAATGGTGTTCGAGATCGAGGAGCGCTTCGGCGTCAAGGTGGATGAGGACACGCCCCCGCCGCGCAGCTGCGGCGAACTGGTGGCGCTGATCGAGCGCCTCGCGGCCACCAAACCGTGAGCGCACGCCGCGTCGCGGTGACGGGCCTGGGCATGGTCAGCCCGCTCGGCGCCACGGCGCAGGCCTCGTTCGAAGCCCTGCTCGCGGGGCGCTCCGGCCTGCGGCTGCACGCACCGGCGGATGCGCCCAAGCCGCTCTCCGTGCCGGCGGGCGTGTGCGCCGAGTTCGATCCCGCCGCAGCGTTCGGGCGGGCAAAGGCCGGCACGCTCGATCGCTACAGCCAGCTCGGCATCACGGCCGGCCTCGCCGCCTGGCGCGACGCCGGCCTCGAGCCGGCCGCGAGCGAGGACCGGGAATCCTGGGGCATCGCCTGGGGCACGGGCGTGGGCGGGGCGATGGTATTCGAGCGCGGCTATCGTGATCTGTTCATCGGCGGGCGCGAGCGGCTGCCGCCGCTCACAGTGGTGCAGGCGATGAACAACGCCTGCGCCTCGCATCTCGCCATCCAGCTCGCGCTGGGCGGCAGCTGCGCCACGTACTCGGTGGCCTGCGCCTCCGCCGCGATGGCGCTCGGCGAAGCCTTCCGGCGCGTGCGCAGCGGCGCCGCTCCGGTGATGCTCGCCGGCGGCTCGGAAGCCCCGCTCGCCTACGGCGTGATCCGCGCCTGGCTGGCGCTGCAGGTGCTCGCCCCGGGCGACGCCGAGAGCGCGCCGCGCGCGAGCAAGCCCTTCCTGCGCGAGCGCGCCGGCCTGGTGCTCGCCGAAGGCGGCGGCGCGCTGGTGCTCGAGGATTGGGCGCGCGCGGAGCAGCGCGGCGCGCGCATCTACGCCGAGCTCTGCGGCTACGGCGAATCCTGCGACCACGGCAACCTCGTGCGCCCGTCGAGCGAAGGCCAGGCGCGGGCGCTGCGCGCCGCGCTCGCCGACGCCGCCATGGCGCCGCAGGAGGTCGACTACGTGAACGCGCACGCCACGGGCACGCGCGAGGGCGACACGGTCGAGATTGCGGCGCTGACGGACGTGCTCGGCGCGCACGCGGCGCAGGTCGCCGTGAGCGCCACCAAGTCGGCGCACGGCCACACGCTCGGCGCCGCCGGCGCGCTCGCCGCCGCGTTCACCGTCCTCGGGCTGCGCGAGGGCGTCGTGCCGCCGACGCTCGGCGAGGCCGCCGAGCTCGACCCGGAGTGCGCCGGCGTAGCCCATGTGACGGGCAGCGCGCGGCGCGGCGTGCCCCTGCGCGCCGCCCTCACCAATGCCTTCGCCTTCGGCGGCACGAACGCGGTGCTCGCGTTCCGTGCCGCCGATTGAACGGCACGCGCGCAGCCGTTACACTCCCCGACATGGCGAGCATCCCCATCGGCACCCAGTTCGCGCCCGCGGCAGACCCGGCGCTCATCGACGAGCTGGCCGGGCTCATCACCACCGAGCTCAACCTCGACGTCGCTGCCGCGGACATCGCGCCGGAGGCGCCGCTGTACGGCGAGGGCCTCGGCCTCGACTCGATCGACATCCTGGAGCTGGCGCTGGTGCTGTCGCGCCGCTACGGCGTGCGCCTGCGCTCCGATCACGAGGACAACGCGGCGATCTTCGCCTCCCTGTCCCACCTCGCCCGCTACATCGCGCAGAACCGCACGAAGTGAGCCGGGGGCGCACACGCGGCTGGCTGGCGCTGCTCATCGCGCTGGCGCTGGGCTACGCCGTGCTGGCGCACTGGCTGACCACCGAGCAGGGCCGCACCGCGCTCGGCGGCCTCGGCCCGTACGTCCCCTGGTTCTACTTCCTGCAGCACATCGCCATGTTCATCGCGCTAGCGGTGTGGTTCGGCGCCAGTCTGCGCGCCGGGCGCGAGGCGCTGGTGACGCGCTTCGCGCTCCTGGTGGAAGGCGCGCTCAGCCCCGCGGGCCTCGCCTATACGCGCGGCGCGACGCTTGCCTGGGCCGTGTTCAGCGCCGCCGTCGCCGCCGCCTCGGCGCTGCTGTACTTCCTGGCGCCGCTTGCCCTGTGGTCGCTGTTCGCCAACCTGCTCACGCTGCCGCTGGTGGGCGCCATGTTCGTCGCTGAGTTCCTGGTGCGCATCCGCGTGTGCCCCGAATTGAGCCATGGCGGCCTGCTGCGCGGCGTGACGCGCAGCGTGCGGGCGTACTGGGAATCCGGCGCGCGCCCGACGACCGGGCCGCGCTAGCCGCCGGCGCGGCGCACCGAGCATGCCCGGGGTTCCGCTCATTGCCGGCGCGGCGGCAGCGTCGCCGGTCGCCTGGCGCGAGGGCCGCGCGATCACGGCGGCCCAGTACCTGGCCGATGCCGCGCGTCTCGCGGCGCTGCTGCCGGCGTGCGCTCACGTGCTCAATGCCTGCGCCGACCGCTACCGGTTCGCCGTGGGCCTGGGCGCCGCCCTGCTGCGCGGCCAGGTAACGCTGTTGCCCCCCGATCACACGCCGCAGACCGTGCAGCGTCTGCGCGAGTTTGCCGCCGACACCTATGCGCTCGCCGACGGCACGGACGCCGCGCCCGGCCTGCCGCAGGTGCAGGTGCCGCTGGACGCGGCGCCGCTCGCCGCGGACTGCACCGTGCCGTCGATCCCGCACGGGCAGCTCTGCGCCATCGTCTTCACCTCGGGCTCGACCGGCACGCCGCTGCCCAACCGCAAGCACTGGGGCACGCTCGAGCGCAACGTGCGCGGCGCGCTCGAGCGCTGGGGCCTCGCGCCCGCGCGCGCCGCGGTCCTCGGCACCGTGCCGCCGCAGCACATGTACGGCTTCGAATCCACGGTGCTCGCGCCGCTCATGGGCGGGGGCGCATTGTGCGCCGAGCGGCCCTTCTTCGCCGACGACATCTGCGCGGCGCTCGAGCGGCTGCCGCGGCCGCGCGTGCTGGTGACGACCCCGTTTCACCTGCGCGCACTGCTCGAGGACGTGCCGCGCCCGCCCGCCGCGGACCTGCTGCTGTGCGCCACCGCGCCGCTCGAGGCCGAACTCGCGGCGCTCGCCGAGGCGCGCTTCGGCGCCGCGCTGCTGGAAATCTACGGCTGCACGGAAACCGGCCAGATGGCGACGCGCCGCACCGCGCGCGCGGCCGATTGGCTCACGCTGCCCGGCATCCGCGTCGAGCTGCGCGGCGCGAGCGCCTGGGCGAGCGGCGGCCACGTCGAGCAGCCCACCGCGCTCGGCGACGTGCTCGAGCCGCTGGCGCCGGACCGCTTCCTGCTGCGCGGGCGCGTCTCCGACATGGTCAACATCGCCGGCAAGCGCTCGTCGCTCGCGCACCTCGAGATGCACTTGCGCGCGATTGACGGCGTGAGCGACGGCGTGTTCTACGTGCCGGACGACGCCGCCGCGGGCGGCGTGACGCGCCTGGCGGCGTTCGTCGTCGCCCCGGGCCTCACGCGCGAGACGCTGCTGGCCGAGCTGCGCAGGCGCATCGATGCCGCGTTCCTGCCGCGCCCGCTGGTGCTGCTCGAGCGCCTGCCGCGCGCGGCGAGCGGCAAGCTGCCGCGCGAGGTCCTGCGCAAGCTGGCGCATGCACATGGCGTGCGGAGCGGCCCTTGAGCACGGCGCAGCTGTGCTTCGCCGCGTCGCACCCTGCATTTGCCGGTCACTTTCCGGGCGCGCCGGTGGTGCCCGGGGCGCTGCTGCTCGCCGCGGCGCTCGAGGCGCTCGGCCTGGCGCACGCCGGCCTGGAGATCGCCTCGGCCAAGTTCCTGCACGCGGTGCCGCCGGAGCTCGAGGTCGAGGTCCAGCGCCTTGGTCACCGCATCGAGCTGCGCGCGCAGGGACGCGTAGTGGCGACGGCAACGCTGCGCGAGACACGCGCATGAGCGCGCCGTGGCGCCGCAGCCCCGAGCGCAGCCATCGTTTCGCGCTGCGGTTGATGCGCTGGATCGCGCTCGGCCTCGGGCGGCACGCCGCGCGTCTCGTGCTGTACCCGGTGAGCGCCTATTTCCTGCTGTTCGCGCCGCGGGCGCGGCGCGCCTCGCGCGCGTTCCTCGGCCGCGCGCTCGGGCGCCGCGCCACGCTGGCCGACGTGTACCGGCACTTCTTCACCTTTGCCGCCACCGTGCTCGACCGCGTCTACCTCCTCGACGAGCGCTTCGAGCTGTTCCAGATCGAGGAACACGACGCGCCGGGCCCGGGCGCCGGCCTGCTGCTGATGGGCGCGCACCTCGGCAGCTTCGAGGCGCTGCGCGCCGCCGGGCGCCGCACGGGCAGGCTGCGCGTGTCGATGGTGATGTACGAGGACAATGCGCGCATGCTGAACGAGGCGCTCGCCGCCATCAGCCCGAGCGCGCGCCAGGACGTGATCGCCCTGGGGCGCGTCGATTCGATGCTGCGCGTACGCGATTGCGTCGCCGACGGCGGCATGGCCGGCGTCCTCGGGGACCGCGGGCTGGACGAGGACGACGCGCGCGCCGTTTCCTTTCTCGGCGCGCCGGCGCGCTTTCCGCTGGGACCCCTGCGCATGGCGGCGCTGCTGCGCTGCCCGGTGGTGTTCATGGCCGGCCTGTACCTCGGCGGCAACCGCTATGCGCTGCGCTTCGAGCCGCTCGCCGACTTCTCCTCGACCGCGCCCACGCCGGAGGCAGCGCTCGACGCGTACGTCGCCTGTCTGGAGCGCCATTGCCGCGCCGCGCCCTACAACTGGTTCAACTTCTTCGATTTCTGGGCGGCCGCCGATGCCCGCTAGGCGCACGCTCCTCGCCCTGCTGCTCGCGTGCGCGTCGGCGGCGCAGGCGGCGCCGCCCTGGACGCTCGAGCGGCTGCTGCAGGGTTTCGCGCAGACACGCGAGGCGCACGCCAGCTTCGTGGAGAAGAAGATGGTGCGCGTGCTCGAGGCCCCCCTCGTCAGCTCGGGCGAGCTGCACTTCGCGGCGCCCGACCGACTGGAAAAGCGCACGCTGCGCCCGCGCCCCGAGATCCTGCGCCTCGAGGGCGACACGCTCACGCTGGAGCGCGGCGAACGCCGCCTGCAGCTCAGCCTGCGCGCCCAGCCGCAGGCCGCTGCATTCGTGGAGAGCATCCGTGGCACGCTCGCGGGCGACCGCCAGGCGCTGGAGCGCGCGTACACCTTGCGCCTCGAGGGCGCCGAGCGCGCCTGGGCGCTGACGCTGACGCCCCGCGAGCCGGACATCGCGCAGCTCGTGCAGCGCATCCGCATCGCCGGGCAGCGCGCCGAGGTCACGGTGATCGAGATCCTGCAGGCGAACGGCGACAGCACGCTGATGAGCGTGCAGCGCCTGCCCGCGCCATGACGCAGCGCCGGCTCCTGCCGCTCGCCGCATGGCTCGCGGCGCTCCTCGTGGCCGCGGCCCTCGCCGCCGGCGCGCGCTACACGGCGGACCTGTCGGCATTCCTGCCGCGCGCGCCCACGCCCGCGCAGCAGCTGCTCGTCGATCAGCTGCGCGACGGCGCGGTGGGACGCGTGATGATGATCGCCATCGAAGGCGCCGATGCCGCGGCGCGCGCTGCGCTGTCGCGCGAGCTCGCCGCGCGCCTGCGCACGGACGCGCGCTTCGCCTACGTCGCCAACGGCGCGGCGCAAGGCCTGGAGCGCGAGCGTCAGCTGCTCTTCGAGCACCGCTACCTCCTCAGCCCCGCGGTCACGCCGGAGCGCTTCAGCGCCGCCGGGCTGCGCGAGGCGATCGGCGAAACGCTCGACCTCGTGGCCTCCTCCGCCGGTGGCCTGGCGCAGGCGCTGCTGCCGCGCGATCCGACGGGCGAGATGGCGCTCATTGCCGCCGCGCATCTCGCCGCGGGACCGCGCCCCGCGCTCTTCGACGGCGTATGGGCCTCGCGCGACGGCGAACGCGCCGTGCTCCTCGCGCGCACGGCGGCGGCCGGCGCCGACACCGACGCCCAGGAGGCGGCGATGCAGGCGGCGCACGCCGCCTTCGCCGCCGCAGCCGCGCGCCTCGCCGCGCCGCAGGCGCGCCTGCGCCTGAGCGGCGCCGGCGTGTTCGCCGTGGAGTCGCGCGCGCTCGTCAAGCGCGAAGTGGCGCGGGTCGCGGCGCTGGGCCTGGCGCTCATCGCCGCGCTCCTGCTGCTTGCCTACCGCTCCCCGCTCGCGCTGGCGCTCGGGCTCCTGCCGGTGCTCACCGGGGCGCTCGTCGGCGTCGCGGCGGTGGCCGCCGGCTTCGGCGTGGTGCACGGCATCACGCTCGGCTTTGGCGCCACGCTGATCGGCGAGTCGGTCGACTACGCCATCTATCTCTTCGTGCAATCGGGCGCCGCGCGCGGCGCACGCGGCGCCTGGCTCGCCGAATTCTGGCCCACCATCCGCCTCGGCGTCCTGACGTCGATGATCGGCTTCGCGGCGCTGCTGCTGTCGGGATTCCCCGGGCTGGCGCAGTTGGGCCTGTACTCGGTATGCGGCCTGGCAGCGGCGGCGCTGTTCACGCGCTACGTACTGCCGCTTCTCCTGCCTGAAGGTTTGCGCGTGCGCGAACTCACCGCATTCGGCGCACGCCTCGGCCGCTGGCGCGCGGCGGCGGGCGGCAGGCGCTGGCTGGTCGCGGCGCTTTGCGCCGCCGCGGTCGTGGCGCTGTTTGCGCAGCGCGACGCGCTGTGGGCCGCGGACCTGTCCGCCCTGAGCACGGTCAGCGCGCAAGACCAGGCCTACGACGGGCGCCTGCGCGCCGACCTGGGCGCGGCCGACGCGCGCTACCTGGTGGTCGCGGCAGGCAGCGACGAACAGGCGGCGCTGCGCGCGGCCGAGCGCGTCGACGCGGCGCTGCGCCCGCTCGTCGCGCAGGGCGTGATCGCGGGCTACGACAGCGCGGCACGCTACCTGCCGAGCGCGCAGACGCAGGCGGCGCGCGCCGCGAGCCTGCCCGCGCCGGGCGAGCTGCGCGAGCGCCTGGCGCGCGCGCTCAGCGGCCTGCCCCTGCGCGCGGCGCGCCTCGAGGGCTTCATCGGCGACGCCGCGAAGGTGCACGCGGGCGCGCGCCTTACGCGCGCCGACCTCGAGGGCAGCGCGCTCGGCGCGGCGCTCGACGCGCTGCTGCTGCGCCGCGCGGACGGCTGGCACGCGCTCGTGCCCCTGCGCGCACCCGCCACGGGCCCCGCGGCCCTCGTCATCGATGCCGCGCGGGTGCGCGAGGCGCTCGCCGGCAGCGACGCCCTGTTCATCGACCTCAAGGCCGAGGCCAATGCGCTCTATGCCGGCTACCTGCACGAGGCGATCGCGCTGGCCGCCGTCGGGGTGGCGGCGGTGCTGCTGCTGCTCATGATCGCGCTGCGCTCGGCGGCGCGCGTGGGCCGCGTGGCGGCACCGCTCGGCGCCGCGGTGCTGGTGACGGCCGCCGTCCTCGCCGCCGCCGGCCAGACGCTCAACCTGCTGCACCTGGTCGGCTTCCTGCTCGTGGTCGCGGTCGGCTCCAATTACGCGCTGTTCTTCGAGCGCGCCGGCGGCGCGCCGGCGCCGCGCGTGCTCGCCTCGATCGCGCTCGCCAACGCCACCACCGTGATCGGCTTCGGCGTGCTCTCCACCTCGAGCGTGCCGGTGCTGCGCGCCATCGGCGCCACGGTCGCGCTCGGCACGCTGCTCACGCTCGCCTTCGCGGCGCTGCTCTCGGGCGCGCGCGGCGATGCGCGATAATCGCGCCATGATCCCGCCGCACGCCGCCGCGCCCTGGCGTCCCACGCGCTTCGTCGGCGGCTCGGCCGTGCTGCACGCCGCCGCCCTGGCCGGCGTCGCCCTCGGACCGGAGCTCTGGCCCTGGGCGCTCGGCGCGGTCGCCGCCAACCAGGCGGCGATCCTCGCCGGCGGGCTGCTGCCGCGCAGCCGGCTGCTCGGGCCGAACTGGACGCAGCTGCCGGCGCACGCTGCCACGCGCAGCGAGATCGCCCTGACGCTGGACGACGGCCCGGATCCCGACGTCACGCCGCGCGTGCTCGAGCTGCTCGCGCGCCGCGGCGCGCGCGCGACGTTCTTCTGCATCGGCGAGCGCGCGGCCCGCCATCCGCGATTGGTGCGCGACATCGTCGACGCGGGGCACGGCGTCGAGAACCACTCGTTGCGCCACCGCCATGATTTCGCCCTGCTCGGCCCGCGCCGCTTCCTGCAGGAGATCGGCGCCGCGCAGGACGCGCTCGCGGCGCTCGCCGGCGTCGCGCCGCGTTTCTTCCGCGCGCCCGCGGGCATGCGCAACCCGTTTCTCGACTACGCGCTCACGCGGCTCGGCCTGCAGCTGGTGAGCTGGACGCGCCGCGGCTTCGACACGCGCAACGCCGACCCCGCGGACGTCCTGGCGCGCCTCACCCGCGGCCTGGCCGCCGGCGATATCCTCCTGCTGCACGACGGGCACGCGATGCGTGGCGCGCACGGCGCGCCGGTGGTGCTGGAGGTGCTGCCGCCGCTGCTCGAGGCGCTGGACGGCGCCGGGCTGCGGCCCGTGACGCTGCGCGCGGCGCTGAATTGATCGACGACGCGAAGTACGCCCGCCTGGTCGAGGCGGCGAGCGCCCCGTACCGTGCCGCCGGGCGCTTCGCCTGGCATTTCGCGCGCGGCAAGCTGCGCGGCGACCCGGCGTTCCAGCATCTGCTGCAGGCGCGCCTGATTCCAGAGGACGCGCGCCTGCTCGACCTGGGCTGCGGGCAGGGACTGCTGGCGGCGCTGCTCGCCGCGGCGGGCGCGCCGCGCCTCGCCGCCTACCGCGGCGTCGAGCTGATGGCGCGCGACGTGGCGCGCGCGCACCGGGCGCTGGGCGCGGATTGCGGCGTGCGCCAGGGCGACATCCGCGATGCGGACTTCGGCGCCGCCGACGCGGTCGTGATCCTGGACGTGCTGCACTATATGCGCCGCGAGGACCAGGACGCCGTGCTGCGCCGCGTGCGCGACGCGCTCTCGCCGGGCGGCGTCCTGCTGCTGCGCGTCGGCGACGCCGCCGCCGGCTGGCCCTTTCGCTTCAGCAACTGGGTGGACTGGACGGTGGCGTTCGTACGCGGCCATGGCGCCACGCGGTTTCACTGCCGCAGCGTGGCACAATGGCGCTCTGCGCTGGCGGCGCTCGGTTTTGCGGTGCAGGCCGAGCCGATGAGCCGCGGGACGCCGTTTGCCAATGTGCTGCTCCTGGCGCGTCTGCCTTCTCGCCCCTGACTTCCGTGCGTCCCCTGCAACTCTCTCACCTGACCCTCACCACCTGCCTGGGCCGCGGCCTCGAGGCGACGGCCGGCGCGCTGCAGCGCCGCGAGAGCGGGCTGGCGCGGCGCACCTTCGAGACCGCGGTGCTCGACACCTGCATCGGCGAAGTCGAAGGCGTGGACGCGGTGCGGCTTGCGCCCGCCCTCGCCGCCTGGGATTGCCGCAACAACCGGCTCGCCGAACTGGGACTCGCGCAGGACGGGTTCGCCGAGGCGGTGCGCGCGGCCGCGGTGCGCCTCGGCGAGGCGCGCATTGGCGTGTTCCTCGGCACCAGCACCTCGGGCATCCTGCAGACCGAGCAGGCCTACCGGCGGCGCGACCCGGCAAGCGGCGCGCTGCCCGCGGATTTCGACTACGCGCACACCCACAACACCTACTCGGTGAGCGGCTACGTGCGCGCGCGCCTTGCGCTCGCGGGCCCGGCGTGGACCGTGTCCACCGCCTGCTCCTCGAGCGCCAAGGTATTCGGCACGGCGGCACGCATGATCGGCGCCGGCCTGATCGACGCCGCCGTGGTCGGCGGCGTGGACAGCCTGTGCCTCACCACGCTGTACGGGTTCAATTCGCTCGAGCTGCTCGCGCGCGAGCCCTGCCGACCCTGGGACCGCGCGCGCAGCGGCCTGTCGATCGGCGAGGCCGCGGCGTTCGCGCTGCTCGAGCCGCTGCCGGCCGCGGGAACGGCGGACGCGATCGCGCTCCACGGCGTCGGCGAATCGAGCGATGCGCACCACATGTCGGCCCCGCATCCCGAGGGCCTGGGCGCGCGCCGCTCGATCGAGAGCGCGCTCGCCGCCGCCGGCCTGCAGCCCGCGGACATCGACTACGTGAACCTGCACGGCACCGCCACGCCGAGCAACGACAGCGCCGAGGACCGCGCCGTGACCGAGGTCTTCGGGTCGCGCACGCCCTGCAGCTCGACCAAGGGGGCGACGGGCCACACGCTCGGCGCCGCCGGCGCCGTCGAGGCCGTGATCGCGGCGCTGGCGCTGCGCCACGGATTCATCCCCGGCGGCGCACACACCGTGGAGCCGGATCCGGCGCTGCGCGCGCAATACACGCTGCAAAGCCGCGCCGCGCCGCTGCGGCGCGTGCTGAGCAACTCGTTCGGCTTCGGCGGCTCCAACTGCAGCCTGGTGCTGGGGCGCAGGTGAGCAGGCTCGCCGCCGTCATCGAAAGCCTCGCCGTGATCGGCCCGGGC
>JAOUGZ010000512.1 GCA_029865405.1 Betaproteobacteria bacterium | reverse complement strand
CTGAATCTCCTGGAAAAGCGCGCCGAGTACGAGTGGGAGATCCCGCGCCAGGGCGCGATGCGCGTGCCCGCGGTGATCTACGCGAGCGAAGCGCTGGTGCGCGACATGGACCGCAAGGTCTACGAGCAGGCGGTGAACGTCGCCGCGCTGCCCGGCATCGTCAAGGCGTCCTACGCCATGCCCGACGCGCACTGGGGCTACGGCTTTCCGATCGGCGGCGTCGCGGCATTCGACGCCGAGCAGGGCGGCGTGGTCTCCGCGGGCGGCGTGGGCTTCGACATTTCCTGCGGCGTGCGCTGCCTGCATACGGGGCTCGGCCGCGAGGACATCCTCAAGGTGCAGGCGCCGCTCGCGCACGAGCTCTCGCGCGCGATTCCCGCGGGCGTCGGCAGCACCGGCGAGATCCGGCTCGGCGAGAAGGAAATGGACGCCATGCTCGCGGGGGGCGCCGCCTGGGCCGTGCAGCGCGGCTGGGGCGAGGCCGCCGACCTCGAGCGCATCGAGGAGCACGGGCAGATGAAGCACGCCAAGCCCGGCAACGTTTCGGCGCAGGCCAAGAAGCGCCAGCGCGACGAGATGGGCACCCTGGGCAGCGGCAACCACTATCTGGAGATCCAGGAAGTGACCGCGGTGTACGACGCGGGCATCGCTCGCGCCTACGGCCTCGCGCAGGGCGACATCGTGGTCATGATCCACTGCGGCTCGCGCGGCCTGGGGCACCAGATCGGCAGCGAGTTCCTGAAACGCATGGCCGCGGCGGGGGCGCAGCACGGCATCGTGCTTCCCGACCGCGAGCTCGCCTGCGCGCCGATCGATTCGGAGGTGGGCCAGGCCTACCTCGGGGCGATGCGCGCCGCGATCAACTGCGCGCTCGCCAATCGCCAGATCCTCACCCACCTGGTGCGCGACGTGTTCAGGCGCATGCTGCCGCAAGCGCGCCTGCCGCTTCTGTACGACGTGTCGCACAACACCTGCAAGGTGGAGGAGCATCGCGCCGACGGCGGTACGCGCAGGCTCTACGTGCACCGCAAGGGCGCGACGCGCGCCTTCGGGCCCGGACATCCCGACCTGCCCGTGGCACTCCGCGACGCCGGCCAGCCGGTGCTGATCGGCGGCTCCATGGGCACCGGCTCCTACGTGCTTGCGGGCACGAAGGAATCGGAAGCGCTCGCCTTCAGCTCGGCCTGCCACGGCGCGGGGCGCGCCATGAGCCGGCACCAGGCGCTGAAGAACTGGCACGGCCGCAAGGTGGTGGACGACCTCGCCGCGCGCGGCATTCTCATCAAGAGCCCTTCGATGCGCGGCGTGGCGGAAGAAGCGCCCGGCGCCTACAAGGACGTCGCGGCTGTGGTCGATGCGGCGCATGCCACGGGCCTTGCGCGCAAGGTGGCGCGTGTGGAGCCCCTGGTGTGCATCAAGGGTTGAGGCGATGACGCGCTCGCCGTTTTCTCCCGGGGCGCTGAAGGCGTACCTGCGCACGCTGCATGGCGCCGAGGTGGCGAACGTGCGCGTCACGCCGCTCGGCGGCGGGCGCCAGGGCGACAAGGGCTACGGCTACGGCGTGCCGCTGCGCGTGGATTACGAGCTCGCGGGCGCAGCCACGCGCGCGGTGCTCGAGACCGTGCGCCCGGGCCCCTTCGGCCACGAGCACATGGCCGATCGCGCGCAGCTGCTGCTCTGGGCGCACGGCGCCTTCAACCGCCTGCCGCGCCATGTGCCCTCGCTCGACGTCGGTGCGGTGCGCGCCGACGGCGCGCTCGAGCCGCTCGGCAGCGCCGAAGAGCTCTTCATGCTCGCGCAGTTCGTAGAGGGGCACGAGTACGCCGACGACGTGCTGCGCCTGCGCGGCGGCGGCGCCGCGGCGCCGCGGGACTTCGCGCGCGCCGACGCGCTGTGCGACTATCTCGTCGAGATTCACCGCGTCGTCGGCCCCGATCCGGGCCTGTACGTGCGCCGCCTGCGCGACCTGCTCGGCCACGGCGAGTGCATCTTCGGGGTCGCCGACAGCTACCCCGAGGGCCCGTACGTGGCGAGCGTGCGCGAGATCGAGCGGCGCGGCCTGGAATGGCGCTGGCGGCTGAAGCCGAAGACCCACCGCCTGCGCCAGGTGCACGGCGACTTCCACCCCTGGAACATCCTGTTTCGCGAGGGCGTCGATTTCACGGTGCTCGACCGCTCGCGCGGCGAGTGGGGCGAGGCTGCCGACGACGTCACCTGCCTGTCGCTCAACTATCTGTTCTTCTCGCTGCAGCGCTCGGGCCGGCTGGCGGGGGACTTCGAGCGCCTGTTCCGCGATTTCTGGGCACGCTACCTCGAGCGCTCGGGCGACACGGAGATCCTGGAGGTCGCGGCGCCGTTCTTCGCCTTCCGTGCGCTCGTCATGGCGAACCCGCTCTGGTATCCCGCGCTCGACGCGAGCGTGCGGCGCAAGATGCTCGATTTCGCCCTCAACGTGCTGGACGCGCCGCGCTTCGACCCGGCGCGCGCCAACGCGTACTGCGGCATCGCATGAGCTTCGCCGTGTGGCTCACGGGGCTCTCCGGCTCCGGCAAGAGCGCCATCGCGCGCGAGCTTCTTGCGCAGCTGCACGCGCACGGCATCGAGGCCGCGGTGCTCGAGTCCGATGTCCTGCGTACCCAGCTCACGCCCTTTGCGAGCTATGCGCCACAGGAACGCGACTTCTATTACGCCGCGCTCGCGCACCTTGGGACCTATGTCGCGGGGCAGGGCCGCCCGGTGGTGTTCGATGCCACCGCCAACCGGCGCGCCTATCGCGATGCGGCACGTGCGCAGATTGCGCGCTTTGCTGAGGTGTTCGTCGACACGCCGCTCGAGGTCTGCGCGGCGCGCGATCCGAAGGGACTGTACCGCGCGGCGCGCGCGGGCAAGAGCGCGACGCTGCCCGGCGTGCAGGCAGCCTACGAGCCGCCCTTTGCGCCTGAACTTGTCGTGCAGGGCGATAGTGGCACGGCGCACGGGAGTGCCGCCGTCATCGTGGCCTGGTTACGGGAGCGCCGT
>JAOUGZ010000056.1 GCA_029865405.1 Betaproteobacteria bacterium | reverse complement strand
GGCTGGTTGAGCGGGTGCGCCATCTTGCCGACGAGGCGCCGCGCCGCTTCGCGCGGCATCCGGGTGTCTGCGTCGAGCGTGATGACGTAGCGCACGCCAGCGGGCGGCGCCGACAGGGGCTCGCCGACGCCGATGAAGGTCGTATCGGCCGCGCCGCGCAGCAGGCGGTTCAGCTCGTGGAGCTTGCCGCGCTTGCGCTCCCATCCCATCCAGCACTGCTGCCCCTCGTTCCACACGCGCCGGCGATGCAACAGCAGGAACCGCTCGCCCCCGGCGGCCGGTCCGTGGCGGTGATTCAGGCGCGCGATGCCCGCCGCCGCCGCGTCGAGCAGCGCGCCGTCCTCGGCCGCGGTCTCGGTCGCGGCGTCGGTCCAGTCCGACAGCAGCGCGAAATGCAGCTCGCGCTCCGGGCTGGCGAGGTAATGGATCTCCAGGCGCTCGAGCTGCTCTTCCAGCTCGTCCCGCTTCGTGAGCAGGATCGGGACCGCGACCAGCGTGCGCAGGTGCGCAGGGATGCCCTCGCGCAGCGCGAGGCCCGGCAGCAGCGTCGCGCCGAACCCGCGCGTGACCGCGCGATTCACGAGCGCCATCGCCGCGTCGAGCGCCGGGACGAGGCCGAGCGCCGCGAGCACGCCGAGCCAGGCGCCGCCGAGCCCCGCCAGCGCGGCGAGCGGCACGGCGAGGACGATCGCGGCGACCAGCGCGACCGCGGCGATATAGCCGCCGATGCCGAGCCTCGCGCCGAGACGGCCGGGGAGGCTGCGCAGGGGAGCGCGATAGCCGATCCTCGCTTCGAATGCGCGGCGCCCGCCGGCGATCAGGTGGTAGCCCGGATCCCGTTCCCGCCCCGTCCCCGTCGCGGCCGCCAGGGCCGCCTGCGCGATCTCGAGCTCCGGGCGCTTCGCGCCCCGCGCGAGCTCCTCGATCGCGTTGCGGTAGAGGTTGCGCGTCGCGAAATCCATCTGCGCGAAGCCGCTCGCCGGGCGCAGCGCGTCGTCGATGAGGCTGACGCTCTCCACCAGCTCCGGCCAGTCCACGTCGGAGACGAGCCGCATGCTGGTGATGATGTTGCGCACCGTCACGTTGGTCGCGCCCTGGCGCTGGTGCTCGTCGTGCACGATCTGCTCGACGGTCTTGCCGCGGGCCGCCAGGCGCTTCTCGAGCCACAGCAGCACCGGGGTGGCTTTCGGATCCTGGTCCCGCAGCCGCTGCACGAGCTGGACGGCAAAGGACTCCGGCAGTGGCGCTTTTTCGTACTGCCGAAGGGTCGGGGCGATCGTTTCGGCCGGCGGCGCACCCGGGGCGAGGAGCCGGTCGGCCAGGGCGTCGGCTTCCTGGCGCGCCGCGCGGCTCAGCACGATGCGCCGGGCGCCGCGCCGCAGGTTCTCCACGAGCACGATGCGCAGCGTGATCGCCACCGCCCACAGCTCGCCGATCGTCAGCGGCTGCACGCGCTGGTAGGCGCGCACGAACCGGCGCAGCATCGCGGGATCGAAGCGGCTGTCGGTATGCGCGACGAAGGCCCAGGCCACGCCGAACACGCGCGGATAGCCGGCGAACGGCCCGGCGGCCAGCTTCGGCAGCTGGCGGTAGTAGCCGGGCGGCAGATCGTCGCGGATCTCGCGGATCTGCGCGTCGACGAGGTGGTAGTTGTCCAGCAGCCACTCGGCGGCCGGCGTCACGGCGCGGCCCTCGCCGACCGCGCCGGCGATGGCGCGATACGCCCCGAGCAGCGCCGACTCGTTGTCCTGCAGCCGGACGGCGAGCGAGCGCCCGGCGATCGGCCTTGCGGTAACGCGCTGGGCCGCGGCGAGGGTCTCGGCATGCTGCTCGAGGCGCTCGGCGCTGAAGAGCTCCTCGCGGATGGACTCTTCGCTATTCCAGGGGACCGCCTGCGGGGCGCGCCCGAAGGCGCGGAGGATTGCTGATTTCAATCTGACCTTAATGGGTCAGCGCATTATCCCCTATCGCGCGTTCGGTCCTTCGCCTGTCGCCGACGAGCGGCCTTGACACTGTGTGTCTATAAGCACCATACTTGCGTCGTTCTAGTGTCTATATACACACACTTATGACGACCCGCTCCCGCTTCAAGACCCTCACCCTCGACCAACTCGACGAGTCGCTGGCCACCCTGCGCAAGAGCGCCGAGGTGACGCGCCCGCCCAAAGGCTGGGCGCGCTCGATCCGCGAAGCGCTCGGCATGAGCCTCGGCCAGCTCGCGCAACGCGTGGGCGTCTCGAGAGAGACCATCGCCACGCTGGAGCGCAGCGAAGCCCGCGGCACGATCACGCTCGCGAGCCTGGAGAAGCTTGCGCGCGGCCTCAACTGCCGCGTGACCTACGCGCTCGTGCCCGAAGGCGGCTCGCTCGAGGGCCTGCGCCGCAAGCGCGCGCAGGAAGTCGCGCAAAAAGAGCTCGAGCGCGTCTCGCACAGCATGCGCCTGGAAGCGCAGGGCCTGTCGCCCGCGCGCGAGCGCCGGCAGCTCGAGCGCCAGGTGCAGGAGCTCCTCGCCAGCCGCCGGCTCTGGGACTAGCGCGTGCCCGCGGGCGCGACACCGCTCGACCGCGACGAGGCCGCGGGGCTGCTGCCCGGGCACATCGCCACGCGCGAGCAGCTCGACGAATGGGAGGCGGAGAACATCCTCGAGGGGCAGCGCTGGGCCGCGGGCGCGGCAAAGCGCCGCGATCTCCTCGACGACGCCTTCCTGCGCGAGCTGCACCGGCGCATGTTCGGGCGCACATGGAAATGGGCGGGGACCTACCGCGCCACCGAGAAGAACCTCGGCATCGCGCCCGCGCGCATCGCCGAGGAGGTGCGCAACCTGCTGGAGAACACCCGCGCGCAGATCACGGGCCAGGTGGCGCCGGTCGACGAGATCGCGGCGCGCTTCCATCACCGGCTGGTGTGGATCCACCCCTTTCCGAACGGCAACGGCCGGCACGCGCGGTTGCTGACCGACCTCGTCCTCGCCGCGAACGGCGCCGCGCCCTTTACCTGGGGAAGGGGCGACCTGGAGCATGCCGGCGAGGCGCGCGGGCGCTACCTTGCCGCGCTGCGCGCTGCCGACGCGCGCAATCTTGCGCCGCTGCTCGAGTTCGTGCGCAGTGCCGGCTGATCCGTACTAGACGAGCCGGTAGCGCTTGCGCGCCACGTACGCGCCGAAATCCGCCCGCATCACGGCGCTGTACTGCTTCACCTTGTCCCCGCTCCAGTCCTTCCCGCGCCGCGCGTCGTAGGCGTCGAGCTCGCGCTCGACCGCCTCGACGTCGTACCGATCCGTGTGCACAGTGGCGGACAACGACAGCCGCGCGCTCAACGGCTCCTTCGCCTCGGGGTAGCCGAGCGCGAGCCCCGCCACCGGCACCACCCAGTCGGGCAGCGCGAGCAGCTCGTTTACCTTGTCCACGTGGTCGCGGATCTGGCTGATCGGACAACTCCCGAGCCCAGCGAGCTCCGCGGCCGACACGAACGCGGAGAGCGCAATCCCCGCATCCACCGCGGCGTTGAAGAACGCATCCAGGTGCTCGTTCGGAAACTCCTTGCCCTTCTTCGCGAACAACCGCCGCAGGCGCCGCCCATCGGCGCAGAAGACGAGCAGCTCCGGCGCCTTGGCGAGCCAGGCCGAGCGCGGCAGCAGCGCGCAGATTGCCGATCGCTTCGCCGGATCGGCGAGCCGAATGATGGTCGCCTGCTGCAGATCACTCTTGGTAGGCGCCGACAACGCGGTCGCGCAAAGGAGGCGCACCACCGCCTCCGGCACCGGATCCGGCCGATAGCGCCGGCACACCGAGCGCTCGTTCAGCGCGGCGAGCGCATCGAGCTGAGGCAGGTCCGGGACCCGCAGCGCAGCGCCGAAGCGAAGCGCCGCAGCCGCGGCGATGCGCGACGAGGAAGTTTCAGCAGGCATGGCACGGCCTCCGGAATTCGCCGCAGGGTAGCATTGACGGCCGATGCCCCAGATCCGACGCAGTCGCGCAGCGGACCTCCCGGCGATGCTCGCGATCATCAACGCCGCCGCCCAGGCCTACCGCGGCGTGATCCCGGCGGACCGCTGGCACGAGCCCTACATGCCGGCCGCAGAGCTCGACGCGGAGATCGCCGACGGCATCGTCTTCTGGGTCGCGGAGGACGCCGGCCGCCTGCTGGGCGTGATGGGAATCCAGGACAAGAACGACGTCGCGCTCGTGCGCCACGCCTACGTCTCGCCGCTCGCGCAGAAGCAGGGAATCGGCACCCAGCTCCTGCACCACGTGCAGGGCCTCACCGACCAGCCCGTGCTGATCGGCACCTGGGCCGCGGCGTCCTGGGCGATCGAGTTCTATCGCAGGAACGGCTTCACCGTCGTGTCCAACGCGGAGAAGGACGCCCTGCTGCGCAAGTACTGGTCGATCCCCGAGCGCCAGATCGAGACCTCGGTGGTGCTCGCCGACGCGCGCTGGCGGCGAAAGGTGTCTGCGCCTAGTTGAGCCGCCACAGCGCCGCGTTCAGCACCGCGGCAAACGAAACCCAGGCGGCATACGGCACGAGCAGCGCCCCAGCCAGCCGGTCCAGGCGCCAGAACAGCGCCGCGTTCACCACGATCGCCGCGAGCAGCGCCGCGATCACGATCAAAGCCGGCCCGATCAGGCGCGCGCCGAAGAACACGAACGACCACGACAGATTGAGCACGAGCTGCACCGCGTAGACCGTGAGCGCGCGGCGCGCGGCGCCGCCGCCGCGCCGCCACGCGCGCCAGCCCGCGATCGCGAGCATCAGGTAGAGCGCGCTCCACACCGGCGCGAAGATCCAGTCGGGCGGGTTGAACGCGGGCTTGGCGAGCGCCGCGTACCAGGTGCCGACGCTGGTCGACGTGATCCAGCCGCCAAGCGCCGAGACCGCGACGTTGAGGCCGACGAACACCGCCAGCCCGACATAGGCACGCGCGCGCTGCACGCTACTTCTTACCGAGGTACGCCACCGCCTCGATCTCCACCAGCGTCTCCTTCCCCGCAAGCGAGCGCACTTCGACGAGCGTCGAGGCCGGGAAATCCCCGCTGAAGAACTCGCGCCGCGCCTTCCACACCTCGGTGTTCCTGGTGATGTCCACCAGGAAGATGGTCACCTTGACCACATCGGCCATGCTCCCGCCCGCGGCCTCGCAGATGCGCTGGATGCGCGCGAAGATCTGCTTCGCCTGCTCGTACTCATTGCTCCCCACCAGCCCCTTGCCGCCGTCGAACGGCTTCGCCACCTGGCCGGAGATGTAGAGAAAATCCCCGGCGCGGATGCCGTTGGTCCACAGACCCGGACCGGCCTCGGCGACATTGGGTACTTCAACCTTGGTTCTCGGCATGGCTCCTCCTCATAGAACGCCCGACATCCCGCCATCCAGGTTCACGCTCGTCCCCGTGACGTAGCTCGCCGCCCCGGAAACGAGGAACGCGATCACGTTCGCCACTTCTTCCGCCTCCCCGACCCGCCCGAGCGGGATGTCGGCGCGCATCGAGTCGTAGAGCTTCTCCACCGCCACGCCCTCGCGCTTCGCACGCGTCTCCCACTGCCCCGCCTTGATGCGCCCGATGCACACGGTGTTGACGAGGATGTTGTGCGCCGCGTATTCCTTCGATAGCGCCTTGGTCAGCGCGAGCCCCGCGGCGCGCGTCACCGCCGTAGGCATCTGCGTCGCGCCGGGCTGTTTGCCACCGACCGTGGTGATATTCACGATCCGCCCGCCGCCGCGCTTCTTCATCTGCGGCAGCACGAGGCGGCACAGCCGCACCGCGGCCATCAGCTTGAGATCGATGTCCTGCTGCCACATGGCGTCGTCGACCTTCTCGAACTCGCCGCGCATCGAGGTGCCGGCGTTGTTCACCAGGATTTCGAGCCCGCCCCAGCGCTCGCCGACCGTCTTCACCACCTTCTCGAGATCCGCAAGCTTCGTCACATCCGCCTGCAGCGGCAGCGCCTCTCCCCCAGCCGCCTCGATCTCCCCCGCGCAACGCTCCAATCCTTCCAGCCCGCGCGCCACCAGCGCCACGCGCGCGCCTTCGCGCGCCAGCAGCAACGCCGTGGCCTTGCCGATGCCCTGCGTCGCGCCGGTGACGAGCGCGCACTTGCCCTTCAGTCCAAGATCCATGCCGCCGTCTCCTCTGGAATCTTCAACAGGTTAGCCCTTCGCCTGCTTCGCTGGGCAGCCGTCATTCGCGGCGCGGCGCGCGGCACGCGAGCGCCAATACCCCGCCCAGCACCGCGATCGCCGCCACCAGCACCGCCAGAAGCCCGAACGCCCAGGTGAAGACATGCTCGATCCCAGAGAAGGGCCCGGACGGCACATGGCGGGCCATCGCCTCGTTCGCGCGCAGGATCTGCCATGCGCCCAGCCCGCCGAGGATCGCGCCCAATGCCAGCGACGCCATCGGCAGCCAGGCCGACCTGGCGATGCTGCGATGAATCACGCGAATCAGCGCCGGGCCGGCCAGCAGCGCGAGCAGGCAGATGCCCTCGTCCACGCCCAGCCGCTGGTCGAGACGAAGCCCCTTGAACGCGATCCAGACGCCGACCAGGGCGAGGCACGAGACGACCGCCGCGATCAACGCCGCTGACAGCCATTGGCAAACAGTTTTCGCCATGCGCATGCGGATTATTGCAGCAACACCGCGCGACGCGCGCGACCCGTCCCCGTTGCCCGGCAGGCGCGACAGGCGTAGGTTGGCACCGTCCTGAACCCCCTCATGGACAGTCGCTCAAGGGAGGCCCAATGAAAACCGAGCTCACGTACCTTGCCTACACCGCGATGCTGACCGCGGCGCTCTGGATCCCCTACGTCGCCTGCCAGGTGATGACGAACGGGCTGCTGAAGCCGCAGAACTACCTCGATCCGACCCCGCGGCCCGTGCCGCTGTGGGGCAAGCGCGCCGATCGCGTCTTCCTCAACGCCGTGGAGTCGTTCGCCCCGTTCGCGGCGCTGGTGATCATCGCGCACCTCGCCGGCAAGCTGAACGAGATGACCGCCTTCTGGGCGGCGGCGTTCTTCTGGCTGCGGGTCGCGCACGCGGTCGTGTACTGGCTCGGCCTGCCGTACATCCGCACGATCGTGTACACGCTCGGCTTCGTCTGCGTCGCCGGCCTGTTCTGGGAAGTGGTGAAGTGAGGGTGAGGCGGGCGCCGCGCCCGCGGAGTATGCTTTCGCTTCCACCCACGCAAGGCACCCCGATGAGCGCATCGATCCAGGTCTACTGGCAGCCGCACTGAACGAGCTGTCTCCGGCTCAAGGAGTATCTCTCGGTCCGTGGGATCGAGTTCCAGTCGGTCAACGTCCTCGAAGACGCCGAGGGCCTGGCGGCGCTGCGCGCGCTGGGCGCGCGCTCGGTGCCGGTAGTGGCGCGCGACGGGCGCTTCGTCTACGCGCAGGTCATCTCCGAAGTCACCGCCTTCCTCGGCCTGAAAGAATCGGGCGCGCCGGTGCTCGGCCCGGCGGCGCTCGCCGCGCGCGCCGACGCGGTGCTCGGCACCGCGGCGCGCCTGGTGCGCCAGCTGCCCGACGCGGCGCTCGAGAACGTCCTGCCGAACCGGCCGCGCTCGTGGCGCGTGCTCGCGCACCACGTGTTCCAGATTCCCGTCGCCTTCCTCGAGATGGAGGAAAAGGGCACGCGGCTCGAGTACGAGGTGATGGTGGCGCCGCCGCCCGAGGACATGCGGACGAGCGCGTCGATCGCCGACTTCGGCGAGGCGGTGCGCGAGCGCTTCGCGCGCTGGTGGGCGCGCAGCGCGGGCGCCGACTTCACGCAGCGCGTCGACACCTACTTCGGCGGCACCAGCCGCCACGAGATGCTCGAGCGCACCGTGTGGCACGCGGCGCAGCACGTGCGCCAGCTTGCCGCGCTGCTCGAGTCGATCGGCGTCGCGCCCGAGCGCCCGCTCGGCGCCGCCGAGATCCGCGACCTGCCGCTCACCGACAGGATCTGGGACGAGGGCTGAGGCCAGGTCAGCGCGCGGGCGCGGCGCCCTTGAACCCCGACATCGCCGCCAGCCCCTCTACCGTAAGCAGCCCGGTGTGGCGGCGGCCATTGATGATCCAGGTCGGATAGTCCTTGACGTCGTTCGCGACGCAGTCGAAGTTGCGCACGCCGTTGCGCCCGTCCGGCGTGCACTCGATGTAGGGCAGGCGCTCGACCGAGGCCTCGAACAGGGCCTTCTGCTGCTGGCAGCTCGGGCACCAGTACGCGCCGTAGAAGCGCGCGCCGGATTCGCGCAGGTGGATGGCCAGCGCCTTCAGGTGCGGCTTCTCGGGCCCTGTGGCCGGATCGAAAAAGCCGCTGAAGTGCAGGAACAACGCCAGCACGATCGCGGCGGACGCGCCGACCGGGACCGGCAGCGACCTGGGCCACGCGTTCTCGGGCATCTGCGCGGGCCTGCGCACGAGCAGCAGCACGAGCAGCGCGTTCGCGATGCCGAAGGAAGCGAGGCACCAGGCGCAGGTCGCCTCGATGACGAGCACCGAGACCGCGGTGAGGTACCAGCTCACGGCGGCGCCGATGCTGGCGATGGTCAACGCCTGCCGCCAGGCGCCCGCGTGGGTGCGCAGGCGCCACAGCAGCCGCGCGAGCAGCGCGTAGGTGAGAAGGCCCCACAACGCGATCGGCATCCCGAGCAGGGTGGCCCAGCGGCTTTGCTGCACGAGGTCGCAGTCGGAGTCCGCCCCGCAGAACGCCGGCCTGGCGCCGAACCACGCGATGGCGGTCAGGTAGGCCGTCAGCGCGATGCCGGCGAGGGCGAGCCCGAGCAGCCAGTTGTCCAGCGGATGTGGAGCGCGATCCTGGGCGGGTCCGGCGCGGCGGTGTTTTTTCGACATGGTGGTGTGGATGGTAGGTAGGGCGCCCGGTTCCTACAAGTGACGGCCTCGCCGCCCCGGGCGCGCGTCCGGGAACTGTCCGCCGGGCGCGAGTCTAAGCAAAGAGGAGGGGTATGGTGCATTGCCGGCACCGGCCGCGAGCCGGAAGAGATGGGCAATGCGGGGAGCATCACGATTCTCCCCACCCCTCCCCATCCTTCTGGGGCGTCCCGTGAGCGACATTCGCCGCGCCATGCGCTGGAGGCGCGGCCTGCGGGCGGCTGAGCGATCGATCGGCCTCAGACCACGCGCCCGGGATTCAGGATGCCCCTCGGGTCGAGCGCCTGCTTGAGCGTGCGCATCAGCGCGATCTCGGCCGGGCTGCGCGAGATCGGCAGCCAGGCCTTCTTCTCCAGCCCGATGCCATGCTCGGCGGAGATCGACCCGCCAAGCGCTTGCAGCGGTGCGTAGACGATGCGCTCAAGCGCGGCCCGCGCATCTGCGGGCAGGCCGTCGGGGCTGATGACCAGGTGCAGGTTGCCGTCGCCCATATGCCCGAACACGAAGGCGCGCACGCTCGGCCAGTTCGCCCGCAGGCGGGCCTTGACGCGATCGACGTAGGCCGCCATGTCGGCGATGGGCAGCGACACGTCGAACGTGAACGGCAGGCCCCAGCGCGCCGTCTGCATGACGTCGTCGCGCAGCGCCCAGATCGCGGCGACTTCGGCCTGCGACTGCGCGACCACGGCGTCGGCAACCAATCCGTCTTCCACCGCCTTCTCGAGCGCGGACTGGAACCGCCCGGTATCTGCCGTGGATTCGCCGCCCATCGATTCGATGAGCACATAGAAGGGCGAACCCTGCGGCACCGGGGGGCGCCCGTTGGCCGGCGGCGTGGTGACCAGCTCGTAGAAGTCCGGCCACATCACCTCGAACGCCGACAGTCCGCCGCCGAGCGAGCGATCCATATGCTTGAGCAGCGCGGCCAAGGCATCGAAGCCGGGCACCGCGGCGAAGGCGACGTCCTGGCGCGAGGGCTTCTCGCGCAGCCGCAGCACGAGCCGCGTGATCACGCCCAGCGTGCCCTCGGCGCCGATGAAGATCTGCTTGAGGTCGTAGCCCGAGTTGTTCTTGATCAGCCGGTTCATCGCCGGGACCACGGTGCCGTCGGCGAGGACCACCTCCAGGCCCAGCACCATCTCGCGCGTCATGCCGAAGCGCAGCACGCGGTTGCCGCCGGCGTTGGTCGAGGCGTTGCCGCCCAGCGTGGCGCTCCCGCGCGCACCCAGGTCCAGCGGGAACGCCAATCCCTGTTCGTCGGCCGCTTCCTGCAGCTGCTGCAGCGTGACGCCGGCCTCGACCACCGCCACGCGCTGCAGCGGGTCGATCGACTCGATCTTGCGCATTCGCTCCAGCGACAGCACCACGTCGGCCGGCGTGGTATCGGTACCGTGCACGAGGCCGGTGAGCCCGCCATGCGTGATCACCGGCTGGCCGGCGGCTTGGCACAGCGCCAGTGCGGCGGAGACCTCGCCCGTGCTCGCCGGGCGGAGCAGCAGCCTCGCGCGAATCGGTTGCAGGTGCATCCAGTCCTCGGTGCGCCCCGCGAGGCCGTCGCCCGCGACCAGCGCGTCGGCGGGCAGCGCCGCTTTCAGTCGGGCGAAAAGGCTCGAGTCGATCATCGCAGTTCCCCTGAGGTATTCACGCCCAGGCAGGCCCCCTAGGGCCGTCTCCCGTAGGACTCGTCAAACAGCCGCGCGAGCTTGCGGTGAGCCCCCTTTCGCGGGCATGGGTGTCGGCGGTATGCGGGCGGGCCTCTTTTGCGGCCGCGATTGCGGCTTCGATTCGAGCCCCTGGGCCAGCGCCACCGGTCGAGCGATTCGAGAAAACTGCCTGGCGCACGCCGCTCTGATCTGGAAGGGAGGGCGCTAGCGCGCTCTGCACGAAGCGCTGGTATGCGCGACGACCTCGTTCTTCCCGCCCT
>JAOUGZ010000055.1 GCA_029865405.1 Betaproteobacteria bacterium | reverse complement strand
GGTGTTCGTCGTCGCCTCGAAGTCCCTGTCGCGCAAGACGGCCGTAGTCCGCGACATCGAGCAGGCGCTCGGCGAGCGCTATGCGGGCCTGTTCGACGAGTGCATCGCGCACACGCCCTGGCCGAGCGTGATCGCGGCGGCGGACGCGGTGCGCAAGGCGCAGCCCGAGCTGATCCTCACGGTGGGCGGAGGCACGCCGATCGACACGGTGAAGATCCTCCAGATCTGCCTGGCGCACGACATCAGGCGCGCCGAGGACCTGGAGGGGCAGGGCGTTGCGAAGCGGCCTTCTCCCGTGCGCCAGGTCGCGGTCCCGACCACGCTCTCGGGCGCGGAGTTCTCCAACCTCGGCGGCGGCACGGACGTGCGCACGCGCATCAAGCACTCGTTCACCGGCGCCGACATCGGCGCGCGCTCGGTGATCCTCGACCCCGCGATCACGCTGCACACGCCGGCGTGGCTGTGGCTTTCGACCGGGATCCGCGGCGTGGACCACGCGGTGGAGGCGCTGTGCTCGGTGGACGCGCATCCGTACTGCGACGGCCTCGCTCTGCACGCGCTGCGGCTGTTTGCCGAGGGGCTGCCGCGCACGCAGGCCAGGCCCGAGGACCTCGCCGCGCGTCTTCTGTGCCAGCAGGCGTCGTGGCTCGCCGCGTCCACCATCGCGCGCGTCAACTACGGCGCCAGCCACGGCATCGGCCACGCGCTCGGCGCGGCGGCCGACGTGCCGCACGGGCATACGAGCTGCATCATGCTGCCGCACGTGCTGCGCTACAACGCGCCGGCGACGCGGGACAAGCAGCGACTGATCTCGGAAGCGCTGGGGCAGGCGGGATCGCCCGCCGGCGATGCGGTCGCGAAGCTCGTCGCCGCGCTTGGCCAACCGTCGACGCTGCGGCAGGCGGGCGTAAAGCGCGAGCAACTGCCCGCCGTCGCCGCCGCGTCGATGAAGAACCGCTGGGTGCTCGCCAACCCGCAGCCGATCCGCTCGGAGCAGGACGTGATGCGGCTGCTGGAGGCGGCCTGGTGACCTACGACGAGGTGCGCCGTTCGTTCCGCTGGCAGCTGCCCGGGACGTTCAACTTCGCCGCCGACGTCGTCGATGCGTGGGCAAAGGACGCACAGAAGCTCGCGCTGTTGTGGTGCGACGAGTCCGGGCGGCAGGAGCGCTATACCTTCGCGAGGATTTCCGAGCTGTCCCGCCGGCTGGGCAGCGTGCTGCGGGCCCGCGGCCTGCGCAAAGGCGATCGCTGCATCGTCATGCTGCCGCGCCTGCCGCAGTGGCAGATCGCCATGGTGGGGTGCCTGCGCGTGGGCGTCATTCCCATTCCGTGCATCGACATGCTCACCGCCAAGGACGTGAAGTTCCGCGTCGAGCATTCGGGGGCGGCAGGCGCGATCACCACGCGGCCGAACGTGGCCAAGTTCCCCGAACTGAAGCTGCGGCTCGTGGTCGGGGAGGATTTCGATGCGGCGCTCGATGCTGCGGATCCCGACTGTCCGCCCGAGCGCATCGCCGCCGAGGATCCGGTGGCGATGTACTACACCTCCGGTTCCACCGGCAATCCGAAGGGCGTCACGCACGCGGCGCGCGCGCTCTACGCCTGGCGGTATTCGTCGCTCTTCTGGCATGACCTCAAGCCTGCGGATCTCATGTGGTGCACGGCCGATACGGGGTGGAGCAAGGCGGGCACCGCCATCCTGTTCGGGCCGTGGAGCTGCGGCGCGGCGGTGCTGTTCCATCACGGCAAGTTCGACCCGGCCGAGCGCCTGCGTCTTCTTGCCGAGCACCGCGTCACCGTGTTCTGCGCAGCCGCAACCGAGTTTCGCCGCCTGGTCAACGAAGACCTCGCGCGCTACGACCTCTCGGCGCTGCGGCTCGCCGTGTCGGCGGGCGAGACCGTCAATCCGGAAATCGTGCGCCGCTGGCGCGACAAGAGCGGCGTGCCGCTGCTCGACGGCTACGGGCAGACCGAGACGCTGATGACCGTGCTCAACTACCCGTTCCTGCCCGTGAAGCCGGGCTCGATGGGCAAGGCGCTTCCGGGCGTGGAAACCGCGATCCTCGACGGCCAGCTCGCCATCCGGCTGCCCAACCCGCAGATGATGCTCGGCTACTGGAACGAGCCCGAGCGCACCGCGGCGGGCAGGACGCGGGTCGGCGATACCGAATACTGGCTGACCGGGGACATGGTGCGCCAGGACGCGGAGGGCTATCTGTTCTACGAGGGCCGCGCCGACGACATCATCAGCTCGGCGGGCTACCGCATCGGGCCGATGGAGGTCGAGAACGCGCTCGCCGAGCATCCGGCGGTGCAGGAGAGCGCCGCGGTCGGCAAGCCCGATGCCGAGCGCGGCGAGATCGTGAAGGCGTTTGTCGTGTTACGGGACGGCGTCGAAGGCACGCCGCAACTCGCCGCCGAGCTGCAGGCGCACGTCAAGCGGACGACGGCGCCCTACAAGTACCCGCGCGAGGTCGAGTTCGTGGCGGAGCTGCCCAAGAACGCCTCGGGCAAACTGCTGCGACGGGTGCTGCGCGGGCGCTGACGCACGGGCGGCGAGGGATAGTCCGGGATGCACGGAATGACCGCTTCCGACTCGAAGCGGAGACCCTGTGCGTGCGGACCTATTCGGCGTGCAAGCCGTAATGCTGCCCCCGGATGTCGTCACGCCCTGTCCTGCAGCCGCCCCCGGCCATGTGCCAGCAGTGGCAGACCAAGCAGCGCCAACTTTGATAATGATTCGTATCTCCGTTTCATGGGATTGTGTTGAGAAGATCTGGCGAGCACACTCATACGACACTGGACTCGTCAACTGGGCGTCGTCATCCCTATGTTGCGTGCCACTCCTCGTCAGTGCTGTTCCTCGTATCGACTCGCCGTCCTCTTGATCTGCGCCACCATGGCGAGCGGCTGTGGTCACCTCGTGGGCGACGCGATTCTTTCCGGGATCATCCTGGGCGGTGGTTTCGGCCCCGCCACGAAGACTAGTGAGAGTTCGAAGGAATGGGTTGCCATCAAGACCCCGGAGGAACTGCGCGCGATCTATGCAAACACGACGTTAAGGGGCACGGTATTCGGGAACAAGGGAGCGCGCAGCACACCCTTCATGGGTCACTATCGTAGCGACGGAACTGGGGTCTTGATCGTCGGCGACCGGCGCCTGCCGCGCACGTGGGAAATCAAGGGGAACGACCAGGTCTGCGTCACCGACGCTGAAGCCACGAACTGCTATCGGTATCAGCGCGACAAAGACAATCGAAATGAGTTCTTCGGGCAGCACGTCACAGCCGACATACGCGTTCGTTTCACGATAGACAGCGGGATCAAACCCGAACCCGACATCGCGCAGGCTCCCGCGGTCGCGCTGGCATCCGCCGCGCCCACAGGCCGCGCCGAGACTGCGGACGAGGGCGGCGTGCCTGGCGAGGGAATGCCCGGCGCCGGCAGCCAGTGGGTCTACGGATTCATCGATCGCCAGTACGGCCGGCGCCGAATCGACGTTACGGTGCGCGCCCGGCGCGTCGACGGGTTCTTGGTCAATGAGGCGGTGACTACCTCCATCGGGTCATTGGTCCCGACGGTGGAACGCCTCGTCGACGCGGGCGTGGCGCGATTTCGCACGCAACGTCTTGCCGATAGTGCGGAGCTGACGGAATTTGCGCCCTATTTTCTCGCCGCACATGGCGAGAAGGCACCCATGGTTCGCATCACCGCGGACGGCTATCCGGTTGTCTCCGGCAATCCGGCTTGGATCACCGAGTCCGAGATGCCTGTCTGGGAGCAGGTCACGGTTCCGGCGGGGACCTTCAAGGCCCTGCGGCTGGAAGTCAGCGGGCGGCGCGCAAGAGATCCTTTCTCGCCTATTGTCACCAAGAGATTCTTGATCCGCGTCTGGTATGCGCCGGAGGTGAAGCGTTACGTCAGGCTGGAGCACAAGGAGTGGCTGACCTCGACCCAGAACAGCCACATCGTTGTCGAACTCCTGAACTTCGGGCCGGCCTCCTAGCTTGGTGCCAGCCTGGTAATTGCGCGAATGACGCATGCGCATTCGGTACGAGCCTGTGCCCCCCTGCAACGAAAGGAGGCGTCAATGACCAGGATTCTGCGCAGCGCGCTCCTCGTGATCCTGGCCGTGACCTTGGCCGCATGCTCTACCTACTCGGTCGTGGCCAATACGCATTCTTTGGTGGCGATAGCCGTGGACAGCAGCAGCGGGGTTCTTCAACCTGGTGACAATCTGGAACTCCAGCTATTGTCCGGCGAGAAGATATTCCTGACGCTCGAGTCTATCGAGCCTGATGCACTCGTGGGCACCCCGAAGTCCCAGGGGAAATCGGTACGCGTGCCAACGAATCAAATCGAGATAATCAAGCGCGAAGAGAAGCGCAAAGAGATTGATGCCGAAACGCGTTTGAGCATTGTCGCTGCGCTAATGACGCTTCTCATCATGACGCCGCTCATGCTCGAATCCGACCTCAAGAGTTGGTAGTGATTCTGGTGGCGCTCGAGTCCAGCCGCTGCGGTTGCCGTCAGCCCAAGGCGTGAACTGACGCAGCGGTGCCGGTGGCCGCTGTGCTTGTGGAAAAAGCGTGCTCGTGCCCAACGGGCAACTGAGGGTCGATCGCCTAAGTTCAAATGCCTCACGCCGAGCAGCACTTGCCGACGCCGCCGGTACGGTCAGGACGAAAGCGGCATGCGCATTTCAGATCTGAGAGCGAATCCGGGTAGGCGCCATGCGGCAATTGGCGCACCGGGTCGCCTATCATGCGGCCTGATTGTCCACGACCTTAGGGACGGATCCCATGAGCGGAATGACTGAACTGGCTTCACTGGACGCGACGGCCCAGGCAGACCTCGTCCGCCGGCGCGAGGTGACCGCGCTCGAGCTGCTCGAGGCCGCCATCGCGCGAGTGGAAAAGGTGAACTCCGCGATCAACGCGGTCGTTCTCAAGATGTACGAGCAGGCCCGCGCCGCGGCGCGCGCGCCGCTGCCGGCGGGTCCGTTGTCGGGCGTGCCGTTCCTGGTCAAGGATTTCCTCGCCGAGTACGCCGGCGTGCCGTTCACCGAAGGCACGGCCTACCTGGGCAACTACGTCCCGGCCGAGGACAGCGAGCTGGTGCGCCGGTACAAGCGCGCAGGGCTGGTCTTCTTCGGCAAGACCAACACGCCGGAGCTCGCGGTCGGCCCGACCACCGAGCCGCGCCTTTTCGGGCCGACCCGCAATCCCTGGGACACCGGCCGCACCGCGGGCGGCTCGAGCGGCGGCGCCGCGGCGGCGGTTGCCGCCGGCATGGTGCCGATGGCGCATGGCAACGACGCCGGCGGCTCGATTCGCGTGCCCGCCGCCTGCTGCGGTGTGTTCGGGCTCAAGCCGACCCGGGCGCGCATTCCGCTCGGTCCGCATTACGGCGATCTGATGAGCGGGCTGGTGGCCGAGCATGCCCTGACCCGCCCGGTGCGCGACAGCGCGGCCCTGCTCGACGCAGTCTCGGGCCCGGAGCTGGGCGATCCCTACTGGGCGCCGCCGCCGGCGCGGCCGTTCGTCTCGGAAGTCGGTGCCCCGCCCGGCAAATTGCGCATCGCGTTTTCCAAGCGCACCCTCACCGGCGCCGAAATCTCTCCGCAATGCGTGGCCGCGGTCGAAGACGCCGCCAGGCTTTGTGCGCATCTCGGCCACGAGGTGGTCGAGGCAAAGCCGAAAATTGATGCGGAGCGCTTCTTCCTGGCGTTCACCTCGGTGCTGAGCGCAGGCTTCACCTGGGCCATCGACGACTGGGCGCGGCGCCTGGGCCGCACGCCGACTGAAGACCTGTTCGAGCCGTTCGTGTGGGCGTTCACCGGCCGCGGCCGTCAGTTCACGGCGCCGCAGTACCTGCTCGCGGTGCAGGACTTGCAGCGGATCTCGCGGACGATCGCCCATTTCTTCGCCGACCACGACGTATGGCTGACGCCGATGCTGGGCGAGGCGCCGGTACCCCTCGGCACCTTCGCTTATCAATCCGGGACCGATCCCTTCGAGCTGCGTCGGAAAATGGCCCGTTTCACGCCGTTCTCCTATTTCGCGAATGCAACCGGACAACCCGCCATGGCGGTGCCGACGTATTGGACCGCGGAGGGATTGCCCGTCGGCAACCAGTACATCGGGCGTTTCGGCGACGAGGCGACGCTGTTCCGTCTGGCGGCGCAGATCGAGGCCGAGCGTCCATGGGCACGGCGGCACCCTCCGGTGTGGGCGGGCTGATTCGCGCGCCTGTGCACCCGTCGTTGTGACGCAGATGAGCAACACTGGCGAGCGAATAGAGAGCATTATTAGCAGGCTGCCGAATGCGAGTCATGCTCCAGGATCCAGCAGAACCCGCAGTCCACATTAGGCGCGTGATTGGCGAAAGGCGTAGCTTGAGGCGCAGCGTCCCTGCGCGGCATTGCCGGGCAAATCGTGACACAGCTGGAGACAGTATCGCTCGTTCTCGGCATCGGCGGCGCCCGCGGCATGGCGCACATCGGCGTAATTCAGTGGCTCAACGAGAACGGCTATGACATCCGCTCGATCACGGGTGCTTCGATAGGCGCGCTCATCGGCGGAATTTACGCCGCGAGCAAGCTCGGCACTTATACGGAATGGGTGCTGGCGCTGGAGCGCCTGCACGTGGTGCGCCTGCTCGACCCGGCGTTCGGGCGCAAAGGTCTCTTCAAGGGCGATCGCATTATCGGCGTGCTGCGCGAGCTGATTGGCGATTTCGACATCGAGGATCTGCCCGTGTCGTTCACTGCGGTGGCAACCGACCTCGAGTCCGGCGAGGAGGTGTGGCTGCGCGAGGGCAAGCTGTTCGATGCGATCCACGCCTCGATCGCAGCTCCTTTCATCTTTACGCCCTTCGAGCGCAACGGCCGCACGCTGCTTGACGGCGGCCTGGTGAATCCGGTCCCGATCGAACCCACGCACGACGACACGACCAGCCTGACCGTTGCCGTCAATCTGAGCGGCGCCACCGAGTCGAGGCCACCCCCGCCCCCGCGAGTGCCGATCCCCAATAGCAACGGCTATCGGCAGCGCATCCATGCCTTTATCGACAGCCTGCACCGGTCAAACATGCCGGCTGCGCCTGCGCACGGCATCCTCGACATCGCGTTTGCATCCATGGAAGCGATGCAGGACACCATCATGCGTTTGCGGCTCGCGGCCTTCTCGCCCGACGTAATGATCGAGATACCGCGCAATGCCTGCGGCCTTTTCGAGTACTGGCGCGCGGAGGAGTTGATCGCGATCGGCCGCGAACGTGCCGCGCGCGCATTTTCGGCGGCCGGGCACTGACACGTCTATCGACGCTGGATTTGAAGGCGCGGCGCGAAGCGAAAGAGCTCGAGCTGCAATGGGTTACCGGACTGGCCAGGGACCGAGAGGCGGAGAAGGCGGCCATAGCAAAGCTCTACCGGGGCGCGGCCACCAGAACAAGCAGCGCAAACCTGGTTTGGGCAGATAGCGCAAACGCAGCAGGTGGAGCACGCCGGCGCCCGACGTTTCATGGATTTCCCGCGGGCTGGACGGCGGTGCGCACGAAGCGCGCGGGTACGCGCACCGGCAGGGAGAGCAGCCGGAATGAATTCGTCTTGCCGTGGCCATCGAGGTTGAGGCTGCCGTTCACGCCGCCCTCGAGCACGTCGTCGATGACGAAATTGAGCGCGGCGATGAGAGGCAGCTCGTAGCGTCTCACGCCCGTCGCGCCCCGGTGCCGGAAGAGTCCGTGCACGCGCTCCGCGGTGACCTGCTCGACGAGCAGCGGGTACAGCACCGGGTCGTAGGGGATGAGGCTGATGTTGAGGCGGTTGCCCTTGTCGCCGGCGCGGCCGTGGGCCACGGCGTGCAGCGGGACCTCGACGAGCTTGCCGGCGCGGGCGCTCATGCAAGCTCCCTTGCCGCGGCGAGGGTAACGCGATGCTCGATCGCGCTGCGCGGCACGAGGTACGACTGGGTGCGGATGCGCTGCGTCGTGCGCCAGCGAGCGCCGCCGTTGCCGGCCGGTCCGCAGCACAACAGCGCAAGAACTTCGCGCGCGGCCTGGTCGACGTCGTCCTCGCGCAGGCCGGAGGCCGCGAGGCGCACGCGGACTTCCGCCGGCGCCGGGCCTTGGTGGCTGCGCCAGAGCGCTCCGCTGTCGCTGTCGTGCACGCTGGCGACGCCGATCAGATCGACGCGCGCCCGGACATCGAGCCCGCGTCGCCTTAGCCGCTCGTGCAGCACCTGTGCCGCCATGCGCGCCCGGGCGAGGCAGTTGGGGCCGGCGACCGACACTTCGCCCTCGCCAAGCCAGCCGCCCTCGAAACACGCGATCACCTTGAGACGCTCGGGTGCGGGCTTGCCGCGCACGCCCGCGACCTCGACGCGATCCTTGCCACGCTCGCGCACCGTGACGCCGGTGAGGTCGAGGGCGACATCAGGCGTGATGTAGTTGGCCGGATCGTGGACCTCGTACAGCAGCTGTTCCTTCACTGTCTGCGCGTTGACCACCCCGCCGGTGCCATTCGCCTTGGTGACAGTGAGGCCGCCGTCGGCACTGACTTCCGCGATCGGGAAGCCGATGTTCGCCGGGTCGGGGACGTCCTTGAAGCCGGGATCGTAGTAGTAGCCGCCCGTCACCTGCGCGCCGCATTCCAGCAGGTGCCCGGCGAGCGCGCCGGCGGCGAGCCGCGACCAGTCCTGCGCGCTCCAGCCGAAATGGTGAATCAGCGGTGCCAGCGCGAGCGAAGGATCGCCCGTGCGTCCGGTCACAACGACCTGCGCGCCTTTTTCGAGCGCTTGGACCATCGGTTGCGCGGTGAGATAGGCGTTCGCCGAAACCAGTTCGCCGGTCTGCGGATCAAGACCCGCGTCTGCCTCGTAGACCTCGTGCCGGCCGAGGTCAACGCAACCGCGGATATCGTCGCCCTCGACGGTCGCGATGCGCAGGTCCGGAATGCCGGCGCGCACCGCAAGCGCGGCGATGACGGGCGCAGCGCCGGGCGGATTGGCCGCGCCGAAATTGCCGACGATCGGGATGCCGTGACGCGCACACCTCGCGAGTATCGGTTCTATCAGGCGCTCGAGCATCGGCTCGTAGCCGCGCGCGGGATCGCGCCGCCGCTCCAGTTGCGCCAGCGCGACGGTGCGCTCGCCCAGCACCTCGAAGAACAGCGCCGCGGGCCCGCCGTGCGCGATCAGCGTATCGACCACCGGGCCCGGCGCGTCCACCCGGTCGCCGGAGAATCCCGCCCCGTTGCCTACGCGGAACACGGCCTGGCTAATTTCCGCAGAACTGGGCGGCGCCTCGGCGCTCTTGCTGTCGCGCGAGCGGCGTTTCGTCATGACCGATTCGGTTCGTGATGCGGTGCGCCCGGGGCATTCGAGATGTGCGCAATCGGCATCGTGGCGAATTCTGCTCGCGTGGGCCCCGTTCAGACAAGCGCAGCCGCGCTCGACGGGCTTGGGCGCCGCACTCGAGCGCGTTGCGCGGTTCTCGACAGTGGTCGGGAGGGCCTACTCGCGCAGCTTTCTCGCCTCCTTGGCCATCGGGCGGTTGACGCTCGCGTCGAGCCAGGCCTTGAGCTTCGGGAACTTCTCGAGCAGCGGGAACTTGTTGAACCACATCGAGTAGCACACGCTCGCCACCATGAAGTCGGCCATGCCCCAGGCCTTGCCGCTGAAAAAGCCGTGCTTGGCGATGTGGTCCTCCATCACCTGCATCTTCGGCAGCACCTGCTGCTCGGCTTCCTGGGCGAGCTTCTCGTTGCGCTGCTCCTGCGGCAGCATGTGGCGGTGGCGCTGCATGACGATCATCTGCGGCTCGACGTCGTTGGCGATATAGAACGCCCACTGCAGCATCGCCGCTTTGCCCGCCCAGTCCTTCGGCCACAGCGGGCTCTTGTATTTCTCCGCGAGGTACAGGTTGATGGCCGCCGATTCCCACATCACCAGGCCGTCGTCGTCGATGGTGGGCACGCGTTTGTTGGGATTGAGCGCGGCGTACCAGGGCTCCTTGCAGGCCGCGCCCTCGACGTTGATGGTGACGTTCACGTGCTCGTAGGGGATGTTCGACTCCTTGCACAGCCACGCCACGCGGAAGGTGCGCGAGCGGAACTGGCCGTACAGCTTCAGCATGTTCTTGCTCCCGTTGGATTGATTGACAAAGGCATTGTGCGAAGAGAGACTCCCCCGAGTCAATGCACGTTCGAGGATCGGCATGAGCAAGCCCAAACCGCATCTGGAGTTCGTCGGCGTCGACATGAAGGCCGGCTGGGAGTCGCCGGGCGCGAACTACCCGCCCGGCTTCTCGCAGAAGGTGCTCGCCTCCGACATAGACGAGAAAGCCAAGAGAGGCAGCCGCACGCGGCTGCTGAAGCTCGAGCCCGGCGCCTATTCGACCGAGCCTTTCGTGCACGACCACTGGGAGGAGGTGTTCCTGATCCAGGGCGACCTCGTCGTCGGCAACGACGCCAAGGGGCAGGGCGGGCAGTCCTCGCAGGCCTTCACCTACGCGTGCCGGCCGCCGGGCGTGCACCACGGCCCGTTCGCGAGCAAGGGCGGCTGCCTGCTCTACGAGATCCACTACTACGAAACCAGCGGCAAGCCGGGTCGGGGAGGCTGACATGCTGAAGAGCGGCGCCGAGCACCTCAAATCCCTGCGCGACGGGCGCGTGGTCTACGTCGGCGGCGAAAAGGTGGACGACGTCACCACGCACCCGGCGTTCCGCAACGCCGCGCGCTCGATGGCGGCGATCTACGACATGAAGGCGAAGGATCCCGCGCACAGCTTCGAGGAGAAAGGCGAGCGCTTCAGCGCCTACTTCCT
>JAOUGZ010000511.1 GCA_029865405.1 Betaproteobacteria bacterium | reverse complement strand
CCCTCGAAAGTGCCGCGCGGCAGTTTCAGGATCGCGGCGATGACGATCACGCTTATCGCGTTGCCCAGCGCCAGCAGCAGCCCGGGAATCACGCCTGCAAAGAACAGCGCCACGATCGACGTTTCCGTGACGATGCCGTACAGGATGAGGATGATGCTCGGCGGGATCAGCATGGCGATGCCGCCCGCCGTGGCCACCAGGCCGCCGGCGAACCACGCCGGATAGCCGCGCTTGGTCATCTCCGGTATGGCGATCACGCTCATGGCGGCGGCCATGGCGACGCTCGATCCCGAGATTGCGCCGAACAGCACGCAGGCGAGCACCGTCGCGACGCCGAAGCCGCCCGGCAGCCAGCCGACCAGCGCGTCGGCGAAGCGGAACAGCTGCGCCACGAGGCCGGTGCGCTCCATGAGGAAGCCCGCGTAGATGAACAGCGGGATCGCCATCAGCGAGTAGCGGCCGATGAAGCTGAAAAACGCCTTGAAGATCACCACCGGCTCGAGCAGCGGGTCGATGAGGATGTAGGCCGCGCTCGCGGCGCTGAGCGCGATGCCGATCGGCACGCTCAGCACGAGCAGCACCAGGACGATGATGCCGACGATGTGCATCAGTCAGGCATGCGATCGAGCACCGGCGCCTCTTCGGGCACCGATCGACCGCGCAGCTTCTGGATCTCGAACCAGATCTGGAACAGCATGGTGATCGCCATGAAACCGAAACCGAGCAGCAGCGCCGCAAGGAACGGCCACATGGGAAAGGCCAGGCTCTCGGTGCGCGTGGCGTAGTGCCGGCTCTCCAGCACCTCGGGCAATCCCCACCAGACCACGAGCAGCATGAACAGGAACGAGAAGATGAGCGCGAAGAGCTTGATCACCTCCACCGCCACGCGGCCGCGCGGCCCGAGCGCCGACAGGGCCTCGAGCAGCACCGTGACGTTCAGGTGCTCGTTGTGCCGTTGCGAGATGCCGAAGTACAGGAACACCCCGCTGAGGATGAAGAAGGTGACCGCGTCCTGCTGCCACTCGAACGAGTGGCCGAACGCGTAACGCCGCACCACTTCGAGCAGCGCGATCAGCGTGCAGCCGATGAGCAGGAGCGCCGCGGCGCGCGCCAGGAGCTTTTCCTGGAACGCGCGCCAGACGGCGTAGGCCTTCTCCACCTAGGACACTACTTGATGACGATGCTGGAGGCGTGCCTGGAGCAGTCCACCTTTTCGATCCACGAGGTGCCCGTCGGGTGCTGCTTCGACATCTCGCGGCCTTCCTTGACGAAGGTATCGACCCACGAATTCGCCGCCTGCGGCGTCTTCGTCTTCACGTACTGGGTCGGCGCATCGCCCATCGCCGTCACCATCGCCCCGACCTCGTCCGGCGTCATCCAGTAGATGCCGGGCTTGGACGGGTCCTTGGTGCCGTACTTGTCGTAGGCCATCTTGTCGAAGCACCAGTTGTACTCTTTCTGCACCTTCACCGTTTCGGCGATGAGCTTTTCTAGCGCACCCCGGGTTGCCGGCGTGAGGCGGTCCCACCAGCGGCGGCTCGCGCTCACCATGTAGTAGTCGCCGATGAACGCGCCCGCGCCGCCCATGGTGAAGAACGGCGCCTGCTCGCGCACGCTGTTCCAGCCGCCGAGGCTGGTCATCAGTCCGTCGATGACGCCGGACTCGAGCGCGCTCGGCACTTCGCCGAAGCCCATCACCACCGGGTTCGCCTTCCACGAGGAGAGCGAAGCATTCTCCACCGGCCCCATGCTGCGCAGCTTGCTGCCGACGAAGTCGCCGGGCTTGGCGTAGCGCTTCTTGCCGCCGATGCCCATGCCGAAGCTCATGTGGCCCGCGCCGAACACCTTGATCAGCTGCTGCTGCTCGAGGCGCTTGGTGAGCATCTGGTAGGTCTGCGTCTTCTCCAGGTTGTCCACGGCGCCCACCGTGGTGAGGATGCCCGGCCCGACGAGGGCCATCATCCACGGATCGACCGGCGCGGCCTTGCCGATCTGCATCCACGTCATCTCCAGATTGCCCTGGCGCATGGCCTCGAAGGCCTCGGGCACGGTGTAGAGCGCGCCGGCGAAGTACAGGCGCGCCTCGCTGCCGGGGATCACCTGCGGCAGGCGCTCGGCGAAATATTTCATCGCCAGGCCCGCCGGGTGCGGCGGCGGCGGAAAGTCGGCGGCAAAGCGCAGCACGACTTTCTGCGGCTGGCCTTGCGCGTGCGCGGTCTGGGCTGCGCCGAAACCCGCGACCAGGCCGGCTGCGGCTACTGCCATCGCGGCCGCCATCGGCAGCCGCTGCAGGCGAATCAGTTTCATGGGTACTCCTCCTCCGACTCTCAATGGTTGGTTATCTCGCGTTGCAGCAGCACCGTATCTCACTGTCCCAGCAGGGTCAAGCATACGCATCAATTGGTGCGACGCCGCATCGATTCGTCGCGGCATCTCTCGCGCCAGCGAAGAAAACTGCAGGCCTACTTCTTGTCGCGCGCGCGCAGCGCCGCCTGGATGTCGGCGATCTTGAAGCTGTCGGTGAAATCCAGATCGGGCGCGTCCGGGCTCGCGCTCGCGCCGATCGATTTGACCAGCCCGCCGCGCTCCAGCTCCTGGAGGATCTCGGTCACCGCGGCCGCGGACCAGCCAAGCCGGGCGCAGACGTCCTGCGGGTCGGTGTCCGGCTTGATCAGGCCGAGCACCCTCCGGGAGTCGAGAGGCACCCTGCTGCTCTGGGCTTCGAAGGCCCTGCGGCCGGCCTCGGTCAGGCTGTAGAGGCGCGTCATACGGCCCCCATTGTTCCTCCGTCACACGGCACAATGCAAGGGTGCGGCGCCCTCCGCAATGCATTCTGACAACTGCAGGGAGCTCGATGCATGATCCAGACCCGCCACCTCTTCACCCTCACCGCCGGCGTACCCAGGATCGTCGACCTCGGCGCCACGCCCGCGTTCGAGACCGCATCGCCGAAATACGACTGGCTGAACCGCATCGTGGCGGTGGCCACCGGCTGGCGCGAGAAAAGCGGTCCGGTCTACGAGGTCTACGAGG
>JAOUGZ010000054.1 GCA_029865405.1 Betaproteobacteria bacterium | reverse complement strand
GCTTCGACTTCGCGAGGAGCCTCCCCGAGACCAACGCGCTGCAGAACGGCATGCGCAAGAAGTCCGGCAAGATGATCATGGACGCCGAGCGCGAAGGGCACTCCGAGGATGTCTGCACCTACGTCAAGGCCGACCTCGGCATGATGCTGCAGGGGCAGGTGGGGCCGACCGGCGAGGCGCTGCCCACGCCCGACGTGCTGCTTCTGTCCTACACCGGCTGCTTCACGTTCATGAAGTGGTTCGAGCTCATCCGCCAGAAGTACGACTGCGAGACGGTGATGCTGCACGTGCCCTACCAGGGCGACGGCAAGATCTCGCAGAACATGCGCGACTACGTGGTCAAGCAGCTCAAGGAGAAGGTCATCCCGACGCTGGAGAAGGTGTCCGGGGTCAAGTTCGACATCGACCGGCTGCGCCAGTACATGCGCGAGTCGGTCAAGGCCGAGGAGGACCTGGTCTGGACGCTGCAGTCGGCCAAGCACAAGCCCTCGCCGATCGACGGCTATTTCGGCGCGGTGTACTACATCGGCCCGATCTTCACCGCGTTCCGCGGCACGCCCGAGGCGACCAAGTTCTACAGCGTGCTGCGCACCGAGATCGAGCAGCGCATGCGCGAGGGCAAGGGGCCGGTGACGCCCGAGGGCGAGCATCCGGGCGAGAAATACCGCCTGGTGGTCGAGGGTCCGCCCAACTGGACCAGCTTCCGCGAGTTCTGGAAGATGTTCTACGACGAGGGCGCGGTGGTGGTGGCCTCGACCTACGCCAAGGTCGGCGGCGTGTACGACTTCGGTTTCCGCCACGACCCGGAGCATCCCATCGAGTCCCTCGCCGAGTACTGCCTGGGCTGCTACACCAACCTCAACTTCCCGCAGCGCATCGACATGATCTGCAAGTACCTCGACGAGTACCAGGCCGATGGCCTGCTCATCAACTCGATCAAGAGCTGCAACAGCTTCTCGGCGGGGCAGCTGCTCATCCTGCGCGAAGTCGAGCGGCGCACCGGCAAGCCGGCCGCGTTCATCGAGTCGGACCTCGTCGATCCGCGCTACTTCTCCGCGGCCAACATCAAGAACCGGCTGGAGAGCTATTTCCAGATGGTGAAGCAAAAGCGCGGCGCCGGCGGCGGCGCGCGCCCGGCCATGCCGCCGATCGTCCCCGCGACGCACTGAGGAGACCGCCATGCGCTGCTTCATCGGCATCGACCTGGGATCGACCACCACCAAGGCGGTGGTGATCGACGAGACGCAGCGGGTCCTCGGCCGCGGCATCACCAACTCGCGCTCGAACTACGACACCGCGGCGACCATCGCCAAGCAGGAGGCGCTGCTCTCGGCGCGGTTTCACCTGTTCCGCGAGGCGCTCGGTACGAGCGGCGCGCTGAACGGCGGCCTGGACGCGTTCGTCGGGCAGCTGGAGCGCGACTTCCGCCTCGAGCAGTTCCTGGTGCAGCTCGCCGACCTGGAGCAGGTGTGCGCGAAGAGCGTCGCCACGGCGCGCTTCGGCGAGGCCGAGAAGGCGGTCGGCGCGGCGCTCGAGCAGGTATTCGCCCGGCTGCGGCGGGAGGCGCCGGAGCTGTTTGCGCCCGGCGCGAAGCGCAAAAGCGACTTCTTCCGCGACATCGCCGGCAGCCGCTACCACTCGCTCAGCGAGGAGGTGGCGAAGGAATCCGGCCTGCGCTACGACTTCCTGCTCAACGTGTTCGACCGCTCGATCATCGAGGTGGAGAACCGCGTCTACCTCGACTCGCTTTCGCCGCACCTGCTGGCGGCGCTCAAGCGCACCTTCGCGGCGCTGCCGCAGACCGCGGCGCGCGGCGAGGCGGTGCGCGCGCCGATCCAGGGCGTGCTCGACCTGCCGCTCGAGGAGGCCTACGTGGTGGGCACCGGCTACGGCCGCGCGCGGCTGCCGTTCTCGAAGGAGCACATCCGCTCCGAGATCCTGTGCCACGGCCTGGGCGCGCACGTCATGTACCCGCACACCGCGACCGTGCTCGACATCGGCGGCCAGGACACCAAGGCGATCCAGGTCGACCCGCAGGGCATCGTCGAATCGTTCCAGATGAACGACCGCTGCGCCGCGGGCTGCGGGCGCTACCTGGGCTACATCGCCGACGAGATGAACATGGGGCTGCACGAGCTGGGGCCCCTGGCGATGAAGTCGACCAAGACCGTGCGCATCAACTCGACCTGCACGGTGTTCGCCGGCGCCGAGCTGCGCGACCGGCTGTCGCTGGGCGAGAAGCGCGAGGACATCATGGCCGGGCTGCACCGCGCCATCATCCTGCGCGCGATGTCGATCCTGGCGCGCTCGGGCGGGGTGCGCAACGAATTCACCTTCACCGGCGGCGTCGCGAAGAACGAGGCCGCGGTCAAGTCCCTCAACGAGCTGATTGAGGAAAACTACGGCACGGTCACGCTCAACATCAACCCCGACTCGATCTATACGGGGGCTCTGGGCGGCGCGACCTTTGCCTGGCGCGCGGTGATGGAGGAGGGCAAGGCCATCGAGAAGCGGGAGACGGCATGAGCATCCACAGCATCGGCATCGACATCGGCTCCGGGGCGGTGAAGACGGTCCTCTTCGGCTGCGACGGCGACAGGACCGAGTGGGTGGCGCGGCGCTGCGAGCGCATCCGCCGGCGCGACCCGCTGGAGCTCGCCAGGCAGGGTTTCGACGAAGTGCTCGCCGACGCGAAGCTCGCGCCCGAGGACATCGCCTACACCGCGACCACCGGCGAGGGCGAGAGCGTCAAGTTCGCCACCGGCCACTTCTACACCATGACCACGCACGCGCGCGGCGGCATCTACCTGCATCCGCAGGCGCGCGCGGTAGTCGACATCGGCGCGCTCAACGGTCGCGCCATCTACGTCGACGAGCGCGGCAAGGTGCTCTCCTACAAGATGACCAGCCAGTGCGCCTCGGGCTCGGGGCAGTTCCTCGAGAACATCGCGCGCTACCTCGGCGTCGCGGTGGAGGAGATCGGGCGCCTGTCGAAGACTTCCGAGAACCCGGAGAAGGTGAGCTCGATCTGCGCGGTCCTGGCGGAGACCGACGTCATCAACATGGTGTCGCGCGGCATCGCCACGCAGGACATTCTGAAGGGCATCCACCTGTCGATGGCCTCGCGCCTCGTCAAGCTGCTCAAGGTCACCGGCATCAAGAGCGGCACGGTGCTGCTCACCGGCGGCCTCGCGCTCGATGCCGGCCTGCTCGCCGCGCTGCAGGAGGAGCTGGTGAACGAGAAGGTCGCCGGCATCACCGCGGTGAGCCACCCGGATTCGATCTATGCGGGCGCCATCGGCGCGGCGCTCTGGGGCGCCTTCCGCCACGACAAGCTGAAAGAACTGCAAGCGCGCGCCGCCGCCTGAAAGGAGACGCCATGGCCCTGATGATCAACGAGACCTGCACCGCCTGCGACGCCTGCGTGCCGGAATGCCCCAACGACGCGATCACCGCCGGCAACCCGATCTACGTCATCGATCCGCTGAAGTGCACCGAGTGCGTGGGGGCGAAGGACGAGCCGCAGTGCCGGCTGGTCTGCCCGGTGAGCGAGTGCATCGTCGTCAACCCGGATTTCGTCGAGACGCCCGAGCAGCTGCAGGAAAAGTACCAGTCGCTGCACGGCTAGGCCGGGGCAGGCCTCGCCCGCCGTGCCGGGGTGCGGTAGGCTGCGGCAGGAGGACGCACCGGTGACGCAGGATCCGATCGCATGGCGGCCCGACGCGGCGATGGTCGAGGCCTCCAATCTGCGCGCTTTCATGCGCTTTGCGAAGCTCGCGGACTACGCCGAGCTCGAGCGGCGCGCCGATGCCGACCCCGCGTGGTTCCACGACGCGCTGATGCGTCACGTCGATTTCCGCTTCTACCGGCCGTACGAAAAAGTGCTCGACGAGTCGCAGGGTGCGCCCTGGGCGCGCTGGTGCGTCGGCGGCACGACCAACGTCGTCCTGAACGCGCTGGATCGCTGGCGCGGCACCCCGACCTACGACCGGCGCGCGCTCGACTGGATCGGCGAGCAGGGCGCGCGGCGCAGCTTCACCTACCGCGAGCTCGATCGCGAGGTGTGCCGCTGCGCCGAAGGGCTGCGCGCGCTCGGCCTCGGGCGCGGCGACGTCATCGCCACCTACCTGCCGAACGTGCCCGAGGCGGCAGTGGCGATGCTCGCCATCCCGAAGATCGGCGCCATCGCCATGCCGCTGTTCTCGGGCTTCGGCGCCGAGGCGATCGCCGCGCGCGCGGGGATCGCGGGCGCGAAGGCGCTGGTGGCCACCGACGGTGCGCTGCGCCGCGGCCGGCCCGCCGACACCAAGGCGATCGTCGACGCGGCCGTGGCGCAGTCGCCATCGATGCGCCACGTGATCGTCGTGCGCCACACCGGCACGCCGGTGACATGGCACGAAGGGCGCGATCACTGGTGGCACGAGCTGCTCGAAGGGCGCGCCGGGGATGCGCCGACCGAGGAGATGGACGCCGACGCGCCGTACCTGCTCGTGTTCACCTCGGGCACGGCCGGCAAGCCCAAGGGCGTGGTGCACACGCACTGCGGCTTTCCGATGAAGTGCGTCATCGATCTCGGGCTGATGCAGGACTACAAGCCCGACGATGTTCTTCTGTGGATGTCCGACATGGGCTGGGTGGTGGGGCCGCTGCTCGTGTACGGGGTGCCGGTGATGGGCGGGCGCTACATCCTGGTCGAAGGGGCGCCGAACTTCCCGGATGCGGAGCGCATGTGGCGATTGTGCGCGGAGCACCGGGTGAGCTATCTCGGCATCGCGCCGACCACGGTGCGCACCTTCATGGCGCAGGACAGCGACCCGGGGTCGAAATACGACTTCGGCGCCTTGCGCATCGTGATCTCGAGCGGCGAGCCCTGGACCGAGGACGCCTGGCGCTGGCTGTTCGAGCGCGTGTGCAAGCGCCGCGTGCCGATCCTCAATTTCTCCGGGGGCACGGAGATGATCGGCATCGTCATGACCACGGTGATCGAGCCGATCAAGCCCTGCGGCTTCAACGCCTCGGTGCCGGGGATCGGCGCCGACGTGGTGGACGAGTCCGGCGCCACGGTGGCGCCGGGCACGGTGGGCGAGCTGGTGATGCGCGGGCGCACCATCGGCCTCACGCGCGGGCTGTGGAACGACGCCGCGCGCTACCTCGAGACCTACTGGAGCACCTGGCCCGGCGTCTGGCACCACGGCGACTTCGCGAGCCGCGACGCCGAGGGCCACTGGCGCATCCACGGGCGCTCGGACGACACGATGAAGATCGCCGGCAAGCGCACCGGCCCGGCCGAGATCGAGGCGCTCGTCATGGCGAGCGGCAAGTTCGCCGAGGCCGCGGCGATCGGCGTGCCGGACGCGGTGAAGGGCAGCGCGCTGGTATGCGTCGCCGCGCCCAAGCCCGGCGTGGCCGGCGACGCGCGGCTCGCCGAAGAGGTGATCGAGGCCGTGGTGCGCGGCCTGGGCGTGCCGTTCCGGCCGAAAGCGGTGACCTTCGTGTCCGAGCTGCCGAAGACGCGCAATCTCAAGATCATGCGCCGCGTGATCCGCGCGGCCTGGCTCGGGCTGGATCCGGGCGACCTGACGGCGCTGGTCAATCCGGAGGCGATCGAGCAGATCCGCCAGCGCGCGCCCCGCCAGGCCTAGCGCCTCAGCGGCGCGCGATCAGCACGAGACCGAGCGCGACGAGCGCCATGCCGCCGGCGAGGCCGGCGGTGAGCTGCTCGCCGAGGATCGCCATGCCGAGCAGCACCCCGGCCACAGGGGCGACGAAATTGAAGCTGATCATCACGCTCGGACGGTACAGGCGGATGAGATAGAAATTCACGGTGAAGGCGAGGCCGGCGACCACGATCCCCTGGTAGAGGATGCCGGCGATCGGTACGACGCCAACGTGGTCCCAGCGGATCTCCTCCCAGGCGAGCCCGCCGGCGGCGAAGAGCGGCAGCGACAGCAGCATCTGCCAGAACGTGAGGCGCACTTCGTTCATGCTTTTCAGCAGGCGGCCGCAGAGCGCGAGCCTAAGGCCGAGCAGGCAGGCGCTCGCCAGCACCAGCCAGTCGCCCGCGCTGCCGAACGGGCTTTCGAGGCCGGCGCCGCGCGTGAGCACCAGCGCGACGCCGCCGAAGGCGACGGCGACGCCGAGCGCGCGGCCCGGGCTGATGCGGTCGCCCGGGATCAGGTAGTGCGCGAACAGCATGCCGAAGAGCGGGTTGGCGGCGATCAGCACCGCGCTGTTGGCGGCGGTGGTGGCGCCGAAGCCGAAGTTCATGAGCGCGATCTGCACCGTGAAGAGCAGGCCGATGGCGGCGAGCGGCCGCCACTCGCTCTTCTCCGGCACGATCGGGATGCGCACGTAGCGCGCCCAGGCGTAGACGCACAGGCAGCCGAGCGCGAAGCGCAGAAAGCCGCTCCATAGAGGCGGGAACGCTTCCAGACCGAGTTTCACCGCCACCGGGTTCGCGCCCCACAGCGTGTGGATCGCCAGGGCGGCGAACACGGCGCGCGCGGGGAGGGACCAGGTCAGGAGCGGGCTTTCAAGCAGGCGCGATTCTAAGGGCTGCAGGCGCCGCTGCCACGACGCTCAGGCGGGCTGCGGCATGCTGTGCCACCAGAGCCGGCAACGCCTGCACAAACTGCCCTCGAACTCGGCCGTGAGCACGCCGTCGAGGATCATCCGGGGCAGCGGCTCGCCCGGCTTGCGCGCGACCAGGTTGGTGCCCGTAGACTTGGCCCAGATCTGGAATAGCTCCTCGGACGCGACCTGGTAGGTGACGTGCCAGTGGGCAATGCCATTGCCTGGAGAAGACGCCAGCACCTCGTAGGCGAGGCGCACGTCTTCCTGGAGCTTCACGCGGCGCCAGTATTCGGCGAGCTGCGCGGGGCCGCGCTGCACGGCGAACGGGGTGTTGTGGTACTCGCCGTCGGGGGTGAAGAGCGCGCAGAACAGGGCGTCGTCCCGCTTCTCCCAGGCGGCCTTGTAGCCTTGCATGAATTTCTCGATGTTCACGGTGCGCCTCTCGTCTAGTGCGACGTCAGGATTCGTACTGCCATTCGTCCTCGAGAAAATCTAGCTCTGAACGCGACTAAGAGTAACAACACAGTCGGACAGGTCTTTTCGGCTTGGCGGGTTTGCCCAACTAGGCCAGCCGGCCAATACCTTCGCATCGGGCTGGACCGTGATCTGCCCAGGCGTTATCTGTCCAAAAAACAGGAATTCAGAGTTCGCCGGGTCTTTGAGGGCAAGCACAGACTCGACGACCACGCCGGGTATCCCGACGGAATGTGACTTGCCTTCGACCTGGACCTTGTGCAGGAGCTCGGCGTTGAAACCGTTCTGAGAAATGTTGAGCTCACGCAGTGCACCCTCGCGTACGCCACCCGCCCACATGGACTGAATGCGCGCGCATGAAGCGCTAGCCGTGGCACGGAAAGGTCCCGCTATCGCTTCAGATCCTCGCCGTGCGATTACCAAGGCATAGACTCGCATCCGGTCCTGGTAACCGGCCAGATAAAGCTCGGCGTTGGATGCAGTAATGGTGGCCCCACCGTCGAGACTCGTTACGAGCGTGGCGCGGAACTTTCCGACCCGGGCTGGCTCCAGCATCGTCACCATCGAACTGACGGCGAGATAGCCTTCGGCGAGGGATCCAGGCGGGGCGTGCATCGCCTGGTCGGGATGAACAAGGAGCGGGCCTTGTTCGGGTTTGGTATCGAATCGCCGCTGAAGAAGTTGCTGCGCGTCGTTGTGTCCATACATTCCGGCCCGACGAAGCCACATGATGGCGTTGATATTGTCCGCTGCAACATCCTTTCCTTCCGCGTAGAGGGCCCCAAGAGCGTACTGGGCGTCAGGGGCTTCCTGATCGGCCGCGAGCCGAAGCCATTTCATCGCTTCAACGACGTCTTTCTTGACGCCCCAGCCGTTGAGGTGGAGCAAGCCCAGCCATGTTTGCCCGGCTGGGTGATCCTGTGCCGCGGCCTTTCGGAACCACAGCTCAGCCGTCGCGTAGTCCTTTGGCATTCCTTGTCCTTCGGCGTGCATCAAGCCGACCCTGCTCTGCGCTAGCGCGTCCCCCTGATCGGCGGCCTTTCGATACCACCGCATGGCCTCGCCCCAATCTTGCGGGACGCCGTCGCCGCGTGCGTGCATGGCACCGAGGAGCGACTGGGCTGGCGCAAAACCTTGCTCTGCCGCTTTGCGGTACCACCTCGCAGCTTCCGCAAAGTCTCTTACTACGCCACTGCCATTCTCATACATGCTTCCGATCGTGAATTGCGCTCTCGAGTTTCCCTGCTCCGAAGCCTTTCGAAACCACGCAAGCGCTTCGGCGGGGTCCTTGTTGATCCCCCAGCCATTGAGGTAGAGGACGCCTACTGCGTTCTGCGCGATGGGGTTTCCTTCCTTTGCCCTCGGCAACAGCAGACCCATCGCCTTTTCATACTGGCCAGCGCTGATCGCCGCACGGCCAGCCTCAACATCGTCGGCCCGAGCCTCAGCGTAGCTCGCTATGACACCGAATATCACTACTGCGCTGATAACCCCACGGAAGGTCTGATTCATGACTCTCCTCCTTGTCGACGCGCTAGTCATGTCGCATCGACTTTTCGGGCCGCAATTTCCTTCACCTTTCGTTGTGCTGGCGAGAGAAGCTTAGAGAACCGGACGTAGCTGTACTGCTTGAGTACTTCTTCATAGTCGCAACGCCGAAAGGCCGCGCGAGCCAGTTGTAGAAACTCCCAGTCCTCCGATCTCGGCATCCGGTCCCACAGTACGCCTCTGAAGGTGCCATGCCCCCTCAGCCACACCATTTCTCCGCCTAAGTCACCTTCATGCGGCAACACACGCACTTGGCCCCGAAGCACAATTCGGACGTGGCCATACCAATCCACAAGAGCCTCTTCGATCCCGAAGGTCAATAGGGTCGGCACCTGTTCGAACCTCGCCGCGAGTCGCTCCGCGACGGCCGCAACGAACGCCTCGTAAGTGCGGTCAGGATCCAAAGGCACCTTCTCCGCATAAGAGCCTCTCGGAATATTGCGGGCGACCAGACTTGACCAATCAGTCACAGCGGATTGGAAACACAACCACTTAAAGAAATAGGCATGTCCCTGGTTACGAAACCCCGCCTAGCCGAGCGCCCGCCCGCCCTCGGCAACAAACGCCTTCGCCCGCTCCCGCAGCACGAACTTCTGGATCTTCCCCGTCGGCGTGCGCGGCATCTGCTCCAGGATCTCGAGCCGCTCGGGCCAGAAGTGCTTGGAATATCCTTCCGCCGCGAGGTGCCGGCACACGTCCGCCAGCGTCAAGGTGCAGTCGGGATGCAGCGTGACGAAGGCGCAGGCGCGCTCCTGCAGCCGCGCATCGGGCATCGCGACGATGGCGACGTCGCCCACCTCGCGCATGCGGTACAAGGCGCTCTCGATCTCGATCACCGGGATGTTCTCGCCGCCGCGGATGATGACGTCCTTGCTGCGGCCGCAGATGCGGATGTAGCCCTCGTCGTCCATGCGCGCGAGGTCGCCGGTGTCGAACCAGCCGCCTTCGTGCAGGCGCGAGAGCTCGGGGCGCTTCAGGTAGCCCACGAAGAGCGAGGACCCGCGCACCTGCAGCGCGCCCACCTCGCCAGTCGGCGCGAGCGAGCCGTCGGCCGCGAGCACGCGCACCTCGCCGTTGGGCAGCGCGCAGCCGTCGGACTCGAGCACCTTGGTGCCCTCGGGCGGGGTGATGGTGACGCTCCCGCACTCGGTCATGCCCCAGCAGGTGGCCACTTCGACTCCGAGCCGGGCGCGCGCCGCCTCGACCACCGGCGGCGGGATCGGCGCGCCCGAGCTCGCGAAGAGGCGCAGCCGCGGCGGCCGGCGCCGCTCGACGTCGCGCAGCCCCGCGAGGTCGGCGAGGAACGGCGTGGCGCCGAAGGTGAAGGTGGCGCCGTGCTCGCGCATGAGCTCCAGCGCGCGCTCGGGCTGCCACAGGTCGGTGAGCACCAGGGGGATGCCGAGCATGAGCGACATCAGCATGCCGTAGCAGAAGCCGAGCTGGTGGCCGAGCGGCGAGGGCATGAAGATGACGTCGTCGGCGCCGATGCGCATGCGCTGCGCGTACTGGTGCACGGCGCTGAGCAGGGTGTTGGAAGTGTGCAGCACGCCCTTGGACTCGCCCGTGGTGCCCGAGGTGTACATGAGCTGCATGAGGTCGTCGGGCTCGAGCTGCGCGCCGCCCGCGCCCGGCCCGCCGAGGTCGGCGGCGAGCGCCGCCTCGAAGGAGTCCGCGCCCGCGCTGTCGGTGAGCAGGATGCGCCGGAGCTGCGGCAGCTCGCGGCCGAGCTGGCGTGCGAGCGCGGCGTGCTCGAAGCCGCGAAAGCGCGCCGGCGCGATCAGCACGCGCGCCTCGCCGTGGCGCAGCATGAACGCGAGCTCGCGGTGGCGGAAGATCGGCATCAGTGGATTGCTCACCGCGCCGAGCCGCACGCAGGCGAGGTGCGCCGCGAGGAACTGCCAGCAGTTGGGCAGCTGGAAGGCGACGACGTCGCCGCGGCCCACGCCGCAGGCGGCGAGCACGCGCGCCGCGCCGGCGGCGCGCGCGGCGAGCGCGCGGTAGCTGAGCCGCTCGCAGGCCCCCGTCTCTTCGCGCCAGGACACGAGCGCGCAGGCGTCGGGCTTCTCCGCCACCCAGCGGTCCAGGTAGTCGGTGACCACGCGCCCGGGCCACAGGCCGCGACCGCGCTCCGCCTCCAGCCGTTCCCGGTCGAGAAGGAGGCGCGGCATGGCGGGTCAGTCGCCCGCGAACGTCGGCTTTTGCTTGGCGACGAACGCGGTGTAGGCGCGCTCGAAGTCCTTCGTCTGCATGCAGATCGCCTGCGCCTCGGCCTCGGTCTCGAGCGCCTGCTCGATGGA
>JAOUGZ010000053.1 GCA_029865405.1 Betaproteobacteria bacterium | reverse complement strand
TTGCCTGCGCCGCGTAGCACCACGACGCGCAGGCCGGGATTTGCGCCGAGCTCGTCCATCGCTTCGTGCAGGCCGCCGATCAGCGACTCGTCGTAGGCGTTGTTGACCTCGGGCCGGTTGAGCGTGACCGTGGCGACGCCGCGCGTGTCGACGTTTCGCAATACGGCTGATTGAATCATGGCATTTCCTTTTCTTCGGAGCCTCGGGTTGTCGGCGATAATCGCACCGCGTGGAACGACAGGACTTTATCAATCACACGCCGATGATGCAGCAGTAGTGGGCGGGAGCACCCATAAGTGCGCGCCACCGCTGGAGAAGCGCAGAAGAGTTGCCTAATACGAAGCACCGCTTAAGGTGCAGCTAAGCCCTTGTAGCGCCGCGTAGCCTTGCCGAGTATTAGGCAGGCCGCGACGGAAGATCCCGCGCCAGTTATTCATGCAACTCCGACGCCACCTGGACTCACAGTTGCGCAGTGCGATGCAAGCGCTGGTTCTCAGGGTGTTCCGAACGGCTGCTCTCGGCCTAAAGCAGACATTCGCCGGCTAACGAGGCGCATCAACGGCCCGTGCAAGCAGCGCGCACCCGACACCGGCGCGTGTCCGCTGCATGCGCTGTTTGTGGCTCCAGACGCGCGCGATGCCAGTGATCACGGCATTCCACTCAATGCGTTGCAAGGCGGAGGCTCATGAGCGTCGGTCATCCGTCGGTTAATTGAATCTGCTTCAGCAGATCATCGAGACGCGCGATTTCTCGGTCCAGATACTCGTAGCTTTCCTGCAGCTCGCGTCTTCGTATGTCGTTTCTATTCGTGGCCATGCATTTCTCTTCGGTGACATCGAGCTGCCTCAAAAGGTTCGCATAGGGCACCGACAACTCGTGGATCTGCTTGATCGCGATCCAACGGATCTGTGTTTCCGCACAAATCACACGCCAGCCCTGCGTCACAATTTGATTCATGGCGACAAACTTCGCGTCTGATGACAGTAAGGCTGCGTAGACGCGATCTGCTTTCTTGATTTGCTGCGATGTATCGGCGTCGAACACGCCCTTGTTCATGGCAGAGCAATAAGTCACCCGAAACGCGGCGGCCGAAACCACTAGCAGTTCCTTGATAGTGCCATGGCTTATGCCCAGCTCGGTGACCAGCTCGCTCGGACTATCTTTGTCGGATGTGTACAGCAATACAAGGTTATCCATCTTGGCCCCAATCGTTCAGAGTCCGCGGGTGCACTAGGATCAGTTGCCGGACAGCCCATTCAATCGTGGTCGAAAATCAGCCCACTTGGAGAATAACCGTTTGGTTCGGGGGCGCTCGGCCACGAACGGCGGCTATCGGCCAATAGCGGAGGCCCGAACGAGAAACTTCTCACTCGCGTTACTACGGATAGTCGGCACAATCGCGGCTCAAAACGTTACCGACTATTTGACGCTCTCACTCAAAACCATCCAGGTACCTCGGGGCAAGGTTGTGTCGGTCCGGCTTCGAGGGTTTGCTGGAAGATGGTGGTGATCGACTTGGGCGAAGTCCCCGCCCGGAACTTGTCGCCGTTGCAGGCCGCGCCTCCTCCGCAGGAAATCGGGGAAAGTGCACCTGTGGTCGCGTTGATTGCATAGGCCGTAACGTCGTTGTTGCCTTCGCTTGCCACATAGGCATAAGGAGACGTAAGAAACGTGCTGTGGGTCGTAACGGAGCTGGCAGAGCCTCCCATCGAGAAATCATTGCCGTTGCAACCCGGACCGCCCCCGCAGAGTACGCGCGCAAGCATCCCGGTGGTGGCGTCTACGGAGTACGCAGAAACATCGCCGGAAGCGTAATTCGCCACGTACAGAAATTTGCCCCAGGCGTAGAGGGAGCGGGGACCGTTTCCTGCCTGGAAATTGTCCCCATTGCAGCCCGCGCCACCCCCGCAGGGAACGCGCGTAAGCGCCCCCGTGGTGGCGTCGATGGTGTGGGCCGAAACGTCATTGTTGGTCTCGCTTGCCACATAGGCGAACTTGCCCGAGCTTTCCACGATGACAGCACTGGCAAAACCCCCCATCTGGAAATTGACGCCGTTGCAACCCGCGCCGCCGCCGCAGGAAATCGGCGCAAGCGCCCCCGTGGTCGCGTTGATTGCATAGGCCGACACATCGCCGGAGGCGTAATTCGCCACGTAGAGGAATTTGCCTGAGGGGTGCACGGTGACGGAGGTCGCATTGGTCCCGGCCCGGAACCTATCTCCGTTGCAACCCGCGCCACCGCCGCAGGAAATCGGCGCAAGCGCCCCGGTGGTTGCGTTGATTGCGTAGGCCGAGACGTCGCTCGACGTGTAATTCGCCACATAGACGAATTTGTTGGCGGGGTGCACGGTGACCGAGGTGGCATTGGTCCCGGCCTGGAACTCATCCCCGTTGCAGCCCGTGCCGCCGCCGCAAGGAATCTGAGTTAGCGCCCCTGTCGCGGCTAAAGAGTAGGCCGAGACATCGCTGGAGGTGAAATTCGCCACGTAGACGAACTTGCGCGACAGGGCGGTGGGGGGAACAGCGGCAGCAATGGAGCGGGGACCGGTCCCCGCCTGGAAATCGTCGCCGTTGCATCCCGCGCCGCCTCCGCAGGAAACCCGAGCAAGCACCCCGGTGGTATCGCTTATGTCGTAGACCGTTACGTCGTCGGAGAAATCGTTAGCCACATACGCGTTGTGCGACATCCCCCAAACCGGAAGTGAGAAGAAGCATGGCTCCTCCGGTGGAGGGTCACCGCCACCACTGCATCCCGTCAAGGAGACGGATACGATCGCAAAGAGTGCGCTGTGCCGGAGCTTCTTCATTGAAGCCTCCTTCCGTCGCAGGGTGTCACAGGCCAAACCCGAACGGGCGGGCCCTGCTCCCGAAGTCATGCTCGCGGATCGGCTCAGGAGGCCGGTCCTTTAGTTGACTGTCACGATGCGCGCGGCGATCTTCTCCCTACAATGGCAGGCTAGAAGAAGCTACTCCCCCCGAAAGCACCTCGCAACCACATGGACCTGTGATGTCAGTAGACTGACACGCGTTGGCGCATTTTCCGCATCCGCACGACAGGAACCGCGCAACCGTCCGCTCGGTTGTTGATTTGGCGCAATACTAGAGCTACGCGCTGAATGCATCTTTATTGGTTTGTCTTAGCAAAGGTCGCTGGCTCAGGCGTGAACTGACCTGCCTGCGCGGGGAGCGCGAGGCGGCATGTGACGACAGCGATCGACCGCGTCGGGTCGTTGGCGGCCAGCAAGCGCCGCAATCAGGCAGCCTTCGGACACTCGCCGTGCGCGCCGCTCGAGCGTTCAGCCCGCGACCCCCGAAGCGCCCCCGCCGCCCCCACCTGCGCGAGTTGCACAGCGCGACGCGGAAGGAAGTTCCTATCCTTTGGCAGGCCTTGTTCAACTCGCAGACGCCTGGGCGTCCAGAAACTTCATCAGCTTCCCGTTGAACGCCGCGGCGGCCTCGAACTGCGCCGCGTGGCCGGCGCCCTCGAACAGGTGTACCTCGACATTGGGAAGACCGCGCACGCGATCGGCATGGTCCGGAGAGGTAGCCCGGTCCTCGCTCCCCCAGAGTACCAGCATGGGTACCTTGATCTCTTCCAGGCGGGACTGCACGGAAGCGATCCAGGCAGCGCCTCTGTCGTTCAACTCCGCCAGCAACTCCATGACTCCCGGCTGCGCGCGGTAGGCGAGCTGACCTTCGACCATCGCGTCGATCAGGTCGTTGATCCGGGCGGGGTCGTGGAACGCCCTGGAGATTACGGTCTTGATCTCTTCGCGCGTGCGGGCGCGGGCCATCTTCGAGCGGAAATCCGTGACCGTGGGCCCCATCCCCGAGGTGCCGAGCACGGTCAGGGAGCGCACTCGCGCGGGGTGGTCCAGCGCAAGGCGCAGCGCCATCAAGCCGCCGAAGGAATGCCCGACGACGTGCGCCCACCCGAATCCCTGGCCGTCCAGCAGGCGCACCAGGAAGTCCCCGTAATCCTCCAGCCGCGGGAGCGCGACCTTGGTGGACGCGCCGCATCCGGGCAGATCGACCGCGAGCACGCGAAAGCGGCTCGCCAGCGACTCGAGATTCGCCAGCCAGGTCCGATGGGACTGGCCGAATCCGTGCACCAGCAGAACCGGCGGTCCCGCGCCAAGCGCGAAAGCGCGCATTTCCACGTTGCCGTGAACTACAGAGATGCTATCCGGGTCGGCCATGGCGCACTCCAGGACTGCAGAGGAGTCTACCCTCGTTTATTGACCACAACGCCGATCGTCCCGCCGATGCAGGGTGCGCCTTGCCTGCGCGCCGCTCGAGCGTTCAGCCCTCGATCCCCGAATCGCGCCCCCCGCCGCCCCCGCCCGCGCGTGTTGCACTGCGCGACGCGGAAGGAAGTTCGTATCTTTCGGCACTGCAGTCCAGGCGGGATTGAGGCGCCGCGCGATCCGAGCATCACCAGTTGATGGGATTGACCCTGGATTCCTTGGGCGTAGCATGAGCGGTACCCCGAGCGCGGACCCGGTGTGCTCACCGCTCGGACTGGGAGCGCTGCGACGGGGACATTCTCGGACAAGAGCGGACAGGAGACCTCGCCATGCAAAAGACTGGCATGTTGGCGCTTGCGTTTCTCGCGTTTCCCACCTGGGCGGGCGCAGACACGGCGCGATGCGGCATTTCCCACCACGTGCGCGTGGGCGGGACGGAAATGAGGGCTTCCGCCATCAGTTTCAGAAACGGCGATCCGGTGAATGCGGCTACCATCGAAAGAATCACGATCTACGATTTCCACGGCCGCGTCGTCCATGACTCGGTGGCCAACGCGCACCCCATCAACACGGACCTGCCCGGAGGAGTGAACATTACAGTCGTCCCACCGCACGCGAACTACTATCTTCGTACCAACCACTTCTGGGGCAACAATCCGATCCCAGATCTGGGCGATGGCATCGACGGCAACAGCCGCGGATTCAGCATGACCGCGGTCGTCGAGTATTCCAAGCCGGGGAACCCCAAGCTGTTCGAAGTCAGCAGAAGCGTCAGAGCGCGCGACCGGTTCTTCGACCCGAACACGGGGCAGGCTTCCGAGGGCGCCGAACGTGCGTATGACTTGCACTCGTGTTCATAGCCGCACGCGACCGGGCGGAGCAGCGATCGGCGGCGCGCTGAGCAGATGCAGTAGCGCGCCGCCGGTAATCTAGCGGCAGTGGCGACCCCACGGGAATCGACGCTAACTCCGGGGCTGTCCTAGCCGTCGTTTCCTCGGGGCGGCTACCGGCGCGGGCGCCGAAGGCGCAGCCGATGGCTGCGGCTGGCAGCCCTAACCATGCTGTTGCGCTAACGCCCTAACTACGCGCAAGGGTACCCCCTGCCAACAACGGCCCCTCGCTTCGTACCCCGCCACTCCCATATTTGCCATAACGCCGGTTACCCCCCGGTGATCCGTGCACCTTGCACTGCGCGCGGCTCGAGCCTAAGGCCCGCGAGTCCCGAAGCGGGCCACCCGCCGTCCCCACCCGAGCGTGTTGCACAACACAACGCGGAAGGAAGTTCCTATCTTTTGCCTGACGAGCGCCGGCGCAGGTCCGCAGCGCGGTCGCGCGGGCTACTTCGCCCGCCAGCCGCCGTCGACTACGAGCGCGTGGCCGTTGATGTAGTCCGCGGCGTCCGACGCCAGGAAGCCCACCGCGTCGGCGACGTTCTCGGGCGTGCCGCGCACCCCGACGGGGACGAGCGCCCGCACCTGGTCCGCGTTCACCGCGACGCCGCGCCCGCTCATGTCGGGCACGCCCGGCCCGAGAATCGCCTGGGAATGCGCCCGCAGCTCCGTGGGGATCGCGCCCGGGCAGACGCAGTTCACGCGGATGCCGCGCGCGGCGTACTGCACCGCCATCTGGCGCGTGAGCCCGACACGCCGTGCTTGGCGGCGATGTAGGCCGCGCCCCCGCCGGTGCCGTTCAGGCCCGCGACCGAGGCCATGTTGACGATGCGCCCGCGCCCGCGCGGAAGCATTTCCTTCAACGCGCGCTTGCAGCTGAGGAAGACGCCGGTGAGGTCGATGTCGATCACCTTGCGCCACAGCGACTCGTCCATCTCGTCCACGTCGAAGTAGCCGTCGAGAATGCCGGCGTTGTTGACCATGACTTCGAGCGGCCCCAGCGCGGCGATCGCCCCGGACACCGCGCGGTCGACGTCCGCGGCGCGACCGACGTCGGCTTGGAACGCGGCGGCCTTGCCGCCGATCCGGCGCGTAGTCTCAGTCGCCGAGGACTCGTCGATGTCGACCGCCGCGACCGAGAAGCCATCGGCCGCGAGCTTCACCGCGATCGCGCGGCCCAGGCCCGAGCCTGCGCCGGTCACGAGGGCAAGGCCGCCGGATTTGCTCACGCCTGCGCCTCGCGGACGAAGTCGTGTGGGCCCACGCCCTGGACCACGCGGATGTGGCGGACCTTATAGAGCTGGGGCTTCGACGGGCTCACGGAGTGCGGGCTAGATTACCACCGGCTCCCCTCACCGGAACGACGCCGAGAAGTCCCGAGGAAAACCGCATCCAGCTCCCCGAGCCGGAGCTCTTCGCCGAGGGCGGGAGCTACTGCGCGACGGCGCTCCACGAATTGATGCACGGGACGTCCCGTTGGTGGACGGCCCACGATGGACCAGTCAATATTAGGCGCCCAATAGGCGCTCCCACCCAAGTACTTAAATGAACAGCCCGGACGTCCACACGCCCATGATGCAGCAGTACCTGCGCATCAAGGCGGCGCATCCCGACATTCTCCTGTTCTACCGGATGGGCGACTTCTACGAGCTGTTTTACGACGACGCCGAGCGCGCCTCGCGCCTCCTGGACCTGACGCTCACCGCGCGCGGCCAGTCGGCGGGCGCGCCGGTGACGATGGCCGGCGTGCCGGCGCATTCGGTCGAGCAGTACCTGGCCAAGCTGGTGAGGCTCGGGGAGTCGGCAGCGATCTGCGAGCAGGTCGGCGACGTCGCCACGGCCAAAGGCCCGGTCGAGCGTCAAGTGACGCGCATCGTCACCCCCGGCACGCTCACCGATTCGGAACTGCTGGACGACAAGGCCGACAACATTCTGCTCGCGCTGACGGCGGACAAGGCCACCGTGGGCCTCGCCTGGCTGTCGCTCGCCAGCGGCACGCTGCGCGTGGCGGAGGTGGCGCCGCAGGCGCTGGCCAACGAATTGCGCCGCATCGGCCCGGCGGAGATCCTCGCCGCGGAAGGCACCGAGCCGGAGGGCTACTTCATCACGCGCCTGCCCGCCTGGCAGTTCGACGTCGATTCCGGCAAGAAGCGTCTGCTCGAGCAGCTCGGCGCGGCGAGCCTCACGGGCTATGGCGTGGACGACCTCGGCCTCGCCATCGGCGCCTGCGGCGCGCTGCTCGACTACGCGAAGAAGACCCAGGGACAGGCGCTGGCGCACGTCAACGCAGTGTCGGCGGAGCGCACCGCGGAATACCTGCGCATGGACGCCGCGACGCGGCGTAACCTCGAGATTACCGAGACGCTGCGCGGCGAGCCTGCGCCGACGCTGCTTTCGCTTCTGGACCGCTGCGCGAGCGGCATGGGCAGCCGCCGGCTGCGCCACTGGCTGCACCACCCGCTGCGCGATCGCGCGGCAGTCGCGGAGCGGCATGCGGCAGTGGAGCGGCTCCACGGCAGCACGGAGCCGATCCACTCGACGCTGCGCCGCTGCGCCGACGTCGAGCGCATCACCGCGCGCATTGCACTGAAGAACGCGCGGCCGCGGGACCTTTCGGGATTGCGGGACAGCGTCGGGCTGCTGCCCGGGCTGCGGCAGGCGGTACCCGGCGAAAGCGCGCTTCTGCAGCTGCTGATGGCCGATCTGGAGACGCCGCAGGCTTGCCTCGATCTCCTGCGCCGCGCGGTCGCACCGGAGCCCGCGGCACAAGTGCGTGACGGCGGCGTGATCGCCGAGGGCTACAGCGCCGAACTCGACGAGCTGCGCCGACTGCAGTCCGGCGCCGGCCAGTTCCTGGTGGAGCTGGAAGCGCGCGAGCGCACGCGCACCGGCATCCCCAACCTGCGCGTGGCCTACAACCACGTGCACGGCTACTACATCGAGGTGACGCACTCGCACGCCGAGAAGATCCCCGCCGAGTACCGCCGCCGGCAGACCCTGAAGAACGCCGAGCGCTACATCACGCCCGAGCTGAAGGCGTTCGAGGACAAGGCGCTCTCGGCGCGCGATCGCGCGCTGGCGCTGGAGAAATCGCTCTACGATGAACTGCTCGAAAAGCTGGGCGCGTACCTTCCCGAGCTGCAGCGCATTGCGCGCGCACTCTCGCAGCTCGACGTGCTCGCCGCCTTTGCCACGGTGGCGCAGGAACGCGGCTACTGCCGGCCGCAATTCGTGGACGACGTGCGCGTCGACATCGAGGCCGGGCGCCACCCGGTGGTGGAAGGCCAGGTCGAGCGCTTCATCGCCAACGACGCGCGCCTCGCGCCGTCGCGCCAGCTGCTGCTCATCACCGGGCCGAACATGGGCGGCAAGTCCACCTACATGCGCCAGGTGGCGCTCATCGTGCTGCTCGCGCACGCCGGATCCTTCGTGCCCGCGAAGGCCGCGCGCCTCGGCCCGATCGACCAGATCTTCACCCGCATCGGCGCCGCCGACGACCTCGCCGGCGGGCGTTCGACCTTCATGGTGGAGATGACCGAGAGCGCCAACATCCTGCACAACGCCACCGCCCAGAGCCTGGTGCTGATGGACGAGGTCGGCCGCGGCACTTCGACCTTTGACGGCCTGGCGCTCGCCTGGGCGATCGCGCGGCAGCTACTCGAGAGGAACAAGGCGCTTACGCTCTTCGCCACCCACTACTTCGAGATGACGCGCATCGCGCTCGAGTACAAGGAAGCGGCCAACGTGCACCTCGACGCCGTGGAGCACAAGGACAGCATTGTCTTCCTGCACGCGGTGGAGGAAGGCCCGGCCTCGCAGAGTTACGGCCTGCAGGTGGCGCAGCTCGCCGGCGTGCCGAAGGCGGTGATCCAGCGAGCCCGGCGCATCCTGCAGCAGCTGGAAGAGGCGAGCCGCGCCGGCGGCGCCCAGGCGGATCTGTTCGCGCGGCCCGCCGCCGAGGAGCCCGAGCCGCAAGCCGATGCGCTGCGCGACGCGCTGTCGCAGGTCGATCCGGACGCGCTCTCGCCGCGCGAAGCGCTGGCGCTGCTCTACCGCCTGAAGCGGCTCTGAACCCATGCAGCTCGTCGACATCGGGGCCAATCTCACGCACGCGTCGTTTCACGACGATCTCGATGCGGTGCTCACCCGCGCGCGTGCGCACGGCGTCGCGCAGATCGTGGTCACGGGCACGTCGGTCGGGGAGAGCCGCCGCGCCGCGGCGCTTGCCGACGCGCACGGCCTGTACGCCACGGCCGGCGTGCATCCTCACCACGCACGCGAGTGCGACGACGCCACCATCCCGGCGCTGCGCGAGATCGCCGCGCACCCGAAGATCGTCGCCATCGGCGAATGCGGCCTCGATTTCAACCGCAACTATTCGCCGCACCCCAGCCAGGAGAAATGGTTCGTGGCGCAGCTCGAGCTCGCCGCCGAGCTCGGCAAGCCGCTCTTCCTGCACTCGCGCGATGCGCACCCGCGCTTCGCCGAGATCCTGAGGAACCTGCGCGTGGGCAGGGCCGTGGCGCATTGCTTCACCGGCGAGGCGGCCGAGCTGCGCGCCTATCTCGACCTCGGCCTGCATATCGGCATCACGGGCTGGATCTGCGACGAGCGCCGGGGGCGCCACCTGCTCGCGCTGGCGAAGGAGATTCCGCAGGACCGGCTGCTGCTCGAGACCGATTCGCCCTACCTGACGCCGCGCGATCTGCATCCCCAGCCCAGGGCGCGGCGCAACGAGCCGGCGCACCTGCCCCACATCCTGCGCGCCGTGGCGCGCGCCCGCGGCGAGGCACCGGAGGCGCTCGCCGAAGCGACGACGCGCAACGCGAGGGCGTTCTTCGGCCTCGCATGAACTTCGCCCGCTCGCCGCACGCGAGCGCCCCTAGCCCCAGTCGTTTTCCGGATCGCGCTCGTGGTCGTGCCGCTCGATGACCTCGCGCACGACGCCGTCATCCGAGAACTGCACGAACAGCACGCGCAACTCCCGGACCGCGTGGCGCCATGGGTACTCCCAGACGTCGCGCTGCTGGCGCGGCAGGCGCATGACGCTGATCGGCGGCCCGAGCAGCTCGCGCACTTCAGCGGCGCGCATGCCGGCGCGCACGCTGTGGATGTTCGCGTAGGTCAGCCGCTGGTCGAGCGCGCGCAGCACGCCATCCGGCCCGATGCGCGCGACGTAGACGGCGGGCCCGGCGCGGTAACGCTCGAAATACTGCAGCGTCCCGCCGTCCGGGTGCTTCAGCTCGAGGGCGGGCAGGCCCATGAGCGTCCTGACCTCGGCCGCACTCGATTTCCCGGGCACCAGCGTGTGCCCGTCGATGGCGGCGCAGCCCGCAATGAGCAGCGCCGCAAGCCCGCCCGACATGCGCATCATGGCTTGCTCCTCAGCACCTCGATCCACTTGCCCAGGGGATCCACCCGCACCCAGTCGCCCGTCTTCAGCACCTCGCGCGGGTGCGGCGTCCAACCCTCGGTGATGGTGATGCCGGCGAACACCGCGCCTTGCACCATCACCGGGTTGGTCACCCCGAAGATGAACGCTTTGGGCGCGATTTTCTTCCATTGCAGGTCGTAAAACGCCCAGCCCGCGGCGATGCCGCCCTTGGCGGTGGGGAAGAAGCACACCCGGTCCTTGATATTCTCGCCCTCGAGCTTGTGGCCCGGCTTGGTGATGACGCCGCTCCAGCGGTCGAGGTCGTAGCGCGGCGAGAACCCTTCTTCCGAGAGCAGCGCCACGCCTTCCACCGGCGGACCGAAGGCGCGCGCCA
>JAOUGZ010000510.1 GCA_029865405.1 Betaproteobacteria bacterium | reverse complement strand
CGAGGCGCACGCCCGCGAGCTCGCCGCGGTGATCGTCGAGCCGCTGCAGCGGGTGCTGCTGCCCGAGCCGGGCTTTCTCGAGGCGCTGCGCGCGGTCACCGAGCGGCACGGCATCGTGCTGGTGTTCGACGAGATCGTCACCGGCTTTCGCATCGCCTGGGGCGGCGCGCAGGAGCGCTACGGCGTGGTGCCCGATCTCGCCTGCTACGGCAAGGCGGTGAGCGGCGGATTGCCGATGGCGATGATCGTCGGCCGCGCGGAGGTGCTCGCGGTGCTCGATGCGCGCAGCCGGCCGCGCGAGCAGGTCGTCTGGGCGACGCACACGCTGAACGGCAACCCGATCTGCGCAGCCGCGGGCTGCGCCGCGCTCGACGTGCTCGCGAAGCCCGGCGTCTACGAGCACCTGCACCGCGTCGGTTCGCGCCTGCGCGCCGGGATCGTGGAGTCCGGCACGCGCCACGGCTTCGCGGTGCAGGCACCGGGCGAGGACGCGGTGTTCGGCGTGCGCTTCACCGCGCGGCGGCCGCTGCGCAACTGGATGGACCTCGCCACCGCCGACAAGGACCTGGGCTGGCGCTGGGCGATGGAGCTGCTCAAGCGCGGGCTGCTGGTCAATCCGAACGAGAAGTTCTACCTCTCCATCGCGCACTCCGACGCCGACATCGAGCACACGCTCGGCGTGGTCGAGGAGGCGTTCGCCGCGCTGCGTCGCGCTGCGAGCGCGTGATCAGAGCGCGGCGTGAGCGCGCTCGCTGACAGGGAGCTTCTCGGCAACCTCAGCCATGGCCCATTCTCGGGCCGCGTGCCGCCGCCTATTTGATCGATGTCAACCCGCCGCGCGCCGCTTGCGGCCCAGCCCGTGCTCCACCGCGGCCACCGCGGCCTCGACGCGCGAGCGCATGCCGAGCTTGCGCAGGATCGCCTTGACGTGCAGCTTGACCGTGCCGTCGGTGATGTCGAGCTCGCGCGCGATCATCTTGTTGCTCATGCCATCGGCGATGCACTCGAGGATCTCGTGCTCGCGCGGCGTGAGCTCGGCGAATGGCGCGGCCGGGCGCGGCGTCGCGGGCTCCGCTCCGGGCTGGCCGCCCACCAGGCGCGCGAGCGATCCGACCAGCTCCTGCGCCACAACGTTGCTGCCCTGCACCGTGGCCTCGAGCGCGGGGACGAGGTCCTCGGGCTCGATGTCCTTCAGCAGGTAGCCCTGCGCGCCGGCGCGCAGCGCCGCGCCGAGGTCGGCGTCCTCGCGGCTCATGGTGAGCATCACCACAGGCGCGCGCACGCCGGCCGCGCGCAGCGCGCGCAGGGTGTCGATGCCGCCCATGCCCGGCATCTTCACGTCGAGCAGGATCAGGTCGGCGGGCAGCTCGCGCGCGCGGCGCACGCCCTCCTCGCCCGAGCCCACCGCGGCCACCACCTGCACGCCGCGGCTCTGCAGCAGCTCCTCGATGCCCTTGCGCACGAGCGCGTGGTCGTCGATCAGCAGGACGCGCATGTCAGCGCGGCGGCGCGTTGAACATCAGCACGATGCGCGTGCCCTCGCCCGGCTCGCTCTCGATCACGATCTGGCCCTGCAGCCGCTCGGTGCGCTCGCGCATGATGGCGAGGCCCGCGTGCCCGGTGCTGGCCGCCGCGGCGCCCTCGTCCATGCCCAGGCCGTCGTCCTCGATCAGCACGGTATACAGCTCGTCCTGATTGTTGAGCAGGATGCGCACGTTGCGCGCGCCGCTGTGCTTGCGGATGTTGGTGAGCGCCTCCTGGATGATGTAGAAGACCTGGATCTCCTGCGCCGGCGACAGCTCGAGCGCCGTGCACTCGTTCTGGAAGAACACCGCGATGCCGGTGTCGCGGCGAAAGCGCGCCACCAGCTCGGCGAGCGTGTGCGCGAGGCCGCCCTCGCCGATCTTCAGGCGATAGTTGGTGAGCAGCTCGCGCACGTCGTCGTTCGCCTGCTCCACCGCGCGGCGCAGCCGCACCGCCTCGTACTGGGCCCGGCCGAGGTCCTTGCGCCCCAGGTGCTCGCCGAGCAGCTTCGCCTGCAGGCGCATGCCGATCAGCGACTGCGCGAGCGAGTCGTGCAGCTCGTTGCCGATGATGGCGCGCTCCTCCATGATCGCCACGCGGCGCGCCTCGCCCTCCAGGCGCGCCTTCTCCATGGCGAGGCCGAGGTGCCGCCCCACGCTGATCAGCAGGTCGGGCATGTCCTCGCCCATCGCGGCGAGCGGCCGGTCGAGGAACAGGTTGTAGACGCCGAGCACGCGGTCCTGGTATTGCGCCGGCACCGCGACGAACTCCGTGCAGTCGCGCTCCAGCATCGGCCGGCCGACGAGCGCCGCGCACGCCGCCGTGCCGCGCTGCAGGTGCAGCCGGCCGTCGGCCGCGGCGCGGCTGCACGGGCAGGCGCCCGCGCTCATCAGGCGGTCGCGCTCCACCACTTCGGGCGCGAGGCCGCGGCTCGCCACCAGCCGCGTGCCGCCGTCGCCGGTGGCCAGGCGCACGCTCGCCGCGCGCGCGTCCACCAGCTCGATGAAGGTGTCGAGGAACCCGTCGAGCACCTGCTCGAGCGTGCCGGGCTGGCTGAGGCTGGTGGCGATCGCGTACAGGACGTCGAGCGACTGCGTTTTGCGCGCCAGGCGCACCGCCTGCGACTGCGCTTGCTTCGGCAACGAGGGCTCCGACATCGAAATTCAGACTAACCCCGCGCTGCGGCGGCGTCCAGCGGGGCGCCGCGGATCCCCTACGTCGCCTGCCAGGTGTTGACCAACGGTTGCCGAAGTCGCGGAACTACGTCGATCCGACGCCGCGCGGCCCGTTCTCTCTTGTGCTCCGAGTTCTCGATTCAGGCGCGCTTCATCCAGACGCGGTTGTCGTGGAACGCCGCGCCGCCCACCGGTCCGATCGGGTCCGCGCCGGTCAGCGCGTTGATGCCGATGCCTTCCTCGAAGGCCGCGTTCGGCCAGATGCCTTCGACAACGATCACGCCTTCGCGCAGGCCGTCGAACAGCCTGGCATGCACGATCACCGTGCCGCGCGTGTTGCCGAGG
>JAOUGZ010000509.1 GCA_029865405.1 Betaproteobacteria bacterium | reverse complement strand
GAGGTCGACGACGCGCATCAGCTCGTCCAGGCTGGTGAGGCCGGCGCGCACCATGCGCACGCCGTCGTCGGCGAGCGTCCTGAAGCCCTTGGCGCGCGCCGCGGTGAGGATCTCGCGCGCGGTGGCTCGGCGCGCGATCAGCTCGTCCAGGCCGCCGTCGATCTTGAGGATCTCGAGGATCGACTGGCGCCCGCGGTAGCCCTGGTAGTCGCACTGCTCGCAGCCCACGCCCCGGAACAGCGCCGCCGGCTCCGCCGGCGTCATGCCCAGGATGCGCCGCTCCTTGATCTCGGGGTCATAGGACTGCCGGCAGGTGCGGCACAGTTTGCGCACCAGGCGCTGCGCGACGATGCCGATGATGTTGCCCGACATGACGTCGGGGACGATGCCGATGTCCAGCAGGCGCGGAATGGCGCCGACGGCGGAATTGGTGTGCAGCGTGGAGTACACCTGGTGCCCGGTCATCGCCGCCCGGAACGCCATCTCGGCCGTGTCCTTGTCGCGCACCTCGCCCACCAGGATCACATCCGGGTCCTGGCGCATGAGGGCGCGCACGCCGTTGCCGAAATCGAGCTTGGCGGCTTCCGACACCGAGGTCTGGCGAATGAGCGTCATCGGATACTCGACCGGGTCTTCGAGCGTCATGATGTTGACGCCGTCGGAATTGATGTGGTTGAGGATCGAGTAGAGCGTCGTCGTCTTGCCGCTGCCGGTGGGGCCGGTCACCAGGATGATGCCCACGGGACGCGCGATCATGCGCTTGAGGAGATCGAGGGCGGCGTCCTCGAGCCCCAGCTTGTCGAGCGGCACGATGCCCTTCTGCCGGTCGAGAATGCGCAGCACGATGTTTTCGCCGTGCGTCGTCGGCAGGCTCGCCACGCGGAAATCCACCACGCGCCCCGACATGGTGGCCGAGATGCGCCCGTCCTGCGGCGCGCGGGTCTCGGCGATGTTCATCTTCGCCATCACCTTGAGGCGCACGGCCATCGCCGGCCAGTAGGTCTTGTGCAGCGAGCGGATCTGACGCAGCACGCCGTCGATGCGGTAGCGGATGCGCAGGAAATTCTGCTCGGGCTCGAAGTGGATGTCGGAGGCCGAGCGCTCCACGGCGTCGGCGAGCAGCGCCGAGATGAGGCGCACCACCGGCTGCGAGTACTCGTCGCCCTCGGCGATGGTGGCGTAGTCGACCTCGCCGGTCTCGATCTCGCGCAGGATGCCGTCGATCGAGAACTCGTGCCCGTAGTAATGCTCGACCGCGCGCTCGATCTCGGAATCGCCCGCCAGGCGCAGCTCGATCTCGAGGTCGCCCTTGAGGTGCGCGCGCAGCTGGTCGACGGCGACGATGTTGTTGGTGTCGGCGAGCGCGACGATGAACTTCTTCATCTGGCGGTCGAGGGCCACCGGGAACATGCGGTAGCGCCGCGCCATGTCGCGCGGCAGCATCTTCAGCGCCGCGGGGTCGACGATGATGTGCGCGAGGTCCACCGACTGCAGGCCGAGCTTTTCCGACAGGGCGTCGCGCAGCGTGGCCTCGGAAACGAAGCCCAGCTGCACCAGCAACCGTCCCACCGGCGCCTTGGTCTTGGTCTGCTCCAGCAGCGCGATGCGCAACTGGTCCTCGGTCAGGATGCCCTGATCGATCAGGATCTGCCCGATGTGGCGCTTGGCCTGTGGATTGGTGGGCGAATTCATCCAGTCTGCATGATACAGAAAGCCCGCAAAAACCGGGCTTTAGGATCTGTCAGCGGGAAAGCCGCTGCACGCGCAACTGCGCTGCGGCGACATCGAAACTGGCTGTGCGCTGCAGCGCCAGAACCAGTGCGCGACGGTACTCGCGCAAGGCCGATTCGGGCTGGCGCATGTGCTCCAGGCTTACCGCGAGGTTGAAGGCGTAGTCGGGGTTTTCCGCGTCCAGAGCCGCGGCCTGGGCGTAGGCGAGCTGCGCCTCAGGCCAGCGGCGCTGCTGCGCATACTGGTTGCCGAGCGTGAAATGCAGCACGCTCGCTTCGGGGGCCACCGCGAGCAGCCCCTTTACGCGCGACTCCGCCGCCACCGGGTCGACCTGTTGTGCGCGCAACGCGAGCAGCCCGGCATGGGCATGCGGGTCGCGCGGGTCGGCGACCAGCAGGCGGCGGTAGAGCGCCTCCGCAGCGGCATAGCGCAGCGCGCGCGTCTCCACTGCGGCGAAGCCGAGCAGCGCGTCCCGGTTCGCGGGTTCGTCGCGCAGCGCCCGCTCGTAATCGGCGCGCGCGCGTTCCATGTCGCCGGCCTGATAGGCGGCATAGGCGGATTCGACTTCAGGGTGCACGCGCGGCGAGGGGCGGCTGGTCGCGAGCGCGGTCCCGGCAGCGCGCGGCCGCGGCGTCTCCGCCCCGGGCGTGACCGCAGGCGCGGGCCGCGGCTTCGGCGCGGCGCGCGGCGCGGTAGCTGCCGTCGAAGGCGTGGCCGGGGGCGCCGGCGCCAGGCGCCGTGCGGGCGCCGTGGCGGGAACGGGCTCGGCGGCGGCGCGCGGCGCCGGGGGCAAGCCAGGCAAGTTGCCCACGGACGCACTCTGCGGGGGCGGCGGCGGCGCGATGCTCACCTGCCTCTCGCCTGGCGGCGGCGGGGGATTGGTGTTGTACAACTGCGCCGGCGGGCGCAGCTGGATCCAGAAGTAGATCACCGTGCCCACGGCGAACGCACCGAGCGCGCCGATGGTAATGATGAAGGGCAGGCGCGGATTGGGCTCGCGCACCTTGGCTTCGAACACCTTGCGCGCCGCACTGCGCTGCGCGGCTTGCGCGCCGGAATCGCCGCGGGCAGACGTTTGCGGCGCCGCCGGTGCGTCCCGCTGTACCGGCTCGCGCGCGCCCGATCTCGCGGGATCCGCGCGCAGGTCTTCCGACAGGATCTCGAGCGGCGCCGTGATCTGCGGCAGCTCGTCGCGCGTCACCACGTGCTTTGCCTCGGCCGGGGCATCCCCGGCCAGCTGCAGCCCGCTTTCGCCCTCGCGGGCGCGGCGCTGGGCGTCTTCCTTCGCCTTTTCGGCCTTCTTCAGCGCCTCGA
>JAOUGZ010000052.1 GCA_029865405.1 Betaproteobacteria bacterium | reverse complement strand
GACATCGGCGAGCAGATCGGCGTCATGGGGGGCTGGCTGCTCGACGCTGCCAAGGGCAAGTCGCGCGGCGAGCCGCCGCCCGGGCTGCGCGCCGACCTGAGCGAGCGCATCGGCGCCATGCAACTGCGCGCGCAGGTCGCGCGCGAGATCGTGGCCAACCTGCAGCACGTCGAGCAGGTGCTGGACGGATTTGCGCGCGACCCGGGAAGACGCGGTGCGCTGCGCGGCCTGTCGCCCTATCTGCGGCAGATTCACGGCGCGCTCAACGTGCTCGAGTTCACGCGCGCCGCGGAAATCGTGCCGGTGTGCGAAAAACTGATTGCCGCCTGCGCCGACAGCGACCACGACGACGACGGGCACGACATGGACTGGATCGCCGAAGGGCTGTCCAGCGTCGGTTTCTACCTCGACCCCTGCCTGCAGGGGCGCGAGCCCGCGGAGCAGGCCGTGGAGCTGTTCTTCCGCCGTTACGACAAGGCGCATGCGCCAGCCGAGGAGCGCGTCTTCGATTCCACGGTCGTGCTGCCCGGGGCGCTGCACAGGGAATCGCCGCCGCCGTCGCCCGAGGGCGTGGGCGCGGCGCCCGCGGCACCGCGGCCGCAGGTGAACGAGGAGCTGCTGGCGATCTTCCTGGAAGAGGCGAGCGAAGTGCTCGCCGCGGTGAACGGCGCGCTGCCGCTGTGCCGCGCGCAGCCGCTGGACAAGGACGCACTGACCGTCATCCGCCGCGGCTTTCACACGCTGAAGGGCAGCGGTCGCATGGTCGGGCTGATGGATCTGGGCGAGGTGGCCTGGGAGATCGAGCAGGTCATGAACAAGTGGCTCGAGCAGCAGTACCCGGCGACGCCCGCCCTGCTGGATCTCATCGACTCGGCGAGCAGGTCCTTTGCGGAGTGGGTGGCTCAGCTCACCGCGGGCGGCCTGCACGGCGAGATCGACGGCGCCGAGATCGTGGCGCGCGCAAGGGAGCTCAAGAGCGAGACGCCGCAGGCCGCGAGTGCCGCGCCGCCAGCGGTGCCCGCGTTCGCGCCGGCAGACGCGCCGTCGCCCGGACCCGAACCCGAGCCCGAACCCGAGCCCGCCCGCGAGTCCGCCGGCGCCGAGCCGCTGATCGACCTGCTGCCCGAAGGCGTGCTCGCGGTGCACGAACCCGAGCCGCCGCTCACGCCCGCCGCCGCGCCGGCGCCGCACCCCGAACCCGAGGAGGTGAACATCGCCGGCGTGCGCCTCGCGCGCAGCTTCTTCGAGATCTACATGCGCGAAGCAGCGCAGCACGCGGCCACGCTGGAAGCGCAATGCGCGCAGTGGCGCAGGAATTTCGGCAGCGAAGCGCCGCAGGAATTCGTGCGCGCCGCGCACACGCTGGCGAGCAGCTCGCGTACTGCCGGCTTCGAGCAGGTCGCCGCGCTCGCCGAGGCGCTCGAGCAGTGGATGCCGCACGCGCGCCATACCGCCGCTGCCGACGCCGGCATGGTGCAGGTCGCGGTGGCCAACCTGCGCGCCATGGCCGAAGCGCTCGCGCGGCGCGAGGCGCCGCAGGCGGCGCCGGCCCTGGTGCAGGGCTTGCATGAGCTGATGGCGCGCTTGCGCGCGCCGGCGCCCAGGCCGGTCGCCGTGCCGGCCAGGCCGCAGCCCGCGGCGCAGGCCAGCGGTCGCGAGAAGCGCGTCATGCGGGACGACATCGACCCGCAGCTGCTGCCGATCTTTCTCGACGAAGCCCAGCAGCTGCTGCCGTTGATCGGCAGCGACCTGCGCGACTGGAAGGCGAGCCCGGCGGATGCCAGGATCCAGCAGTCGCTGCAGCGCGCGCTGCACACCCTGAAGGGCAGCGCGCGCATGGCGGGCGCGATCCGGCTGGGCGAGCTGACGCACATCATGGAGGGCCGCGTCGAGGAGGCGATCGAGGCCGACGCGCTCGGCCCGGCGCTGTTCGTCGAGCTGGAAGAAAAGATGGACCGCCTGAGCCTCGATCTGGAGCGCATGGCGGCCGGACCGGAGGCGCCGCTGGAGCCGGCACCGGCGGCGGGCGCTGCCGAACCGCCGCTGCCCAGCCCGGCGTCCATGCTGCGCATCAACGCCGATACGCTCGATCACCTCATCAACGAAGCGGGAGAAGTGAGCATCGCACGCTCGCGCATCGAGGGCGAGCTGCGCACCGTCAAGCAGTCGATCGGCGATCTCAGCGACAGCATCTCGCGGCTGCGGGGTCAGCTGCGCGAGGTCGAGATCCAGGCCGACAGCCAGATGCAGTCGCGCCTGTCGGTGCTCGAAGAGCGCGACCGCGATTTCGACCCTCTCGAATTCGACCGCTACACGCGCCTGCAGGAGCTCACGCGCCTGATGGCGGAAAGCCTGCACGACGCAACGTCGATTCAGCAGTCGCTGCTCAAGGGCCTGGGCGAGACCGACGCGGCGCTCTCGCACCAGTCGCGCATCAGCCGCGACGTGCAGCAGGCGCTGATGCGCATGCGCGCAGTGCCGTTCTCGATTCTCGACGAGCGTCTGTATCGCATCGTGCGCCAGACGACGCGCGAGCTGGAGAAGGCGGCCGAGCTCGAGATCCAGGGCAGCCAGGTCGAGCTCGACCGCGGCGTGCTGGAGCGCATCGGCGCGCCGCTCGAGCATCTGCTGCGCAACGCCCTGGCGCACGGCCTGGAGTCGCCCGCGGAGCGGGCCGCCGCGGGCAAGCCGCAGAGCGGGCGCATTGCGGTCACGCTGCGCCAGGAAAGCAACGAGATCGTGGTGAGCGTCAGCGACGACGGCGCCGGCCTCGACCTGGAGCGGCTGCGGCGCAAGGCGCAGGAGCGCGGTCTGCTGCCGCCCGGCGCCGCGCCCGATGTCGCCGAGCTGACCCAGCTGATCTTCGTATCCGGGCTGTCCACGGCCGACACGGTGACCGAGCTCGCCGGACGCGGCATCGGCATGGATGTGGTGAAGAACGAAGTCACCGCCATCGGCGGGCGCATCGAAGTGGCGAGCGAGCGCGGCCGGGGCACGACGTTCACGCTCTACCTGCCGCTGACCCTGGCGGTCACGCAGGCAGTGCTGGTGCGCGCGGGCGGCAACGTGCTGGCCGTGCCCTCGGCGATGGTGGTGCAGGTGCTGCGACTCCGGTCCGAGGCGCTTGCCCAGCAGGTCGTCGCCGGTGAAATCGAATTCCAGGAGCGCAGCTACCCGCTGTACGGGCTGGCGCAGCTGCTGGGTGGCGCCGCGTCGGCCGCGGCGGCGGGCTACCACTCGGTGCTGCTGGTGCGCAGCGGCATGCAGCGCGTCGCTCTGCACGTGGACGAGCTCGTCGGCAACCAGGAAATCGTGGTGAAGAGCATCGGCCCGCAGCTCGCGCGCGTGCCCGGCGTTTCGGGCGCGACCGTCCTCGCCGACGGCAGCATCGTGCTAATCGTCAATCCGGTCGCGCTGGCGCAGCGCGCGCGGCAATTGCCGCAGCGCGCCGCCGCGCCGGCGCCGGTGCCGCAGGCGGCGCGGGCGCTGGTGATGGTGGTGGACGATTCGCTCACCGTGCGCAAGATCACCGGCCGCCTGCTGGAGCGCGAGGGCTACCAGGTGCTCACGGCCAAGGACGGCGTGGACGCGCTCGAGCAGATCAAGGACGTGCTTCCCGCCGTCATGCTGGTGGACATCGAGATGCCGCGCATGGACGGCTTCGACCTGACGCGGCAGGTGCGCGCGGACCCGCGCACGCGCCACGTTCCGATCATCGTCATTTCCTCGCGCACCGCCGAGAAGCACCGCAGCCAGGCAACGCAGCTGGGCGTGAACGCGTTCCTCGGCAAGCCCTATCCGGAGGTCGAGTTGCTGCAGTACATCCGCGATTTCGTCGCCGCGCGCCCCGATGCCGCCCTCGCAGCCTAGCGAACGCGACCGCGCGGTGCTGCAGTTCGAGCCGCAGGTGCAGCTCGGCAAGTACCCGATCCTGCGCGAGATCGGCCGCGGCGCCACCAGCCACGTCTACCTGGCGCGCGATCCTTTCGCCGACCGCGAAGTGGCGATCAAGGTGTTCCTGTTCGACCAGAACGCCGATCCGCAGACCGAGCGCATGATGCACAAGGCGTTCCTCGCCGAGGCGTCGCTGGCCGGCAAGCTGAATCACCCGCACATCGTCGATATCCTCGATGCCGTGGCCGAGCCCGACCACAGCTATCTGGTGATGGAGTACGTCGCCGGCACGGCGCTGGACGCGCATGCGGACGTGTCGTCCCTGCTGCCGCTCGACAAGGTGGTGGAGATCATCTTCAAGTGCATCCGCGCGCTGGAGTACGCATTCCAGCACGGCGTCATCCACCGCGACATCAAGCCGGCCAACATCCTGCTGTCGGCTGCGGGCGAGACCAAGGTGAGCGACTTCGGCGCCTCGTTCCAGCAGCGCCTGGGTCACGAGACCACGCAGATCTCGGGCGTGGGCTCGCCGGCCTACATGTCGCCCGAGCAGATGCGCCTGGAGCCGCTCACCCACCAGACCGACATCTACTCGCTGGGCGTGACCATGTATCGCCTGCTCACCGGTCGCCTGCCGTACCAGGCGTCGACGCAGGCGGCGCTCACCTACGCGATCCTCAATACGCCGCCGATGCGACCCGCCCTGCTGCGGCCGGAGCTGCCGCCGCTGCTCGACAAGATCGTGATGAATGCCATCCACAAGGAGGCGGCCGGGCGCTACCGGTCGTGGCTCGATTTCGGCAAGGATCTGAGCCAGGCCTTCACCACCTTGCGCCTGGTGGGCGACACCCTGTCGGACTCGGCGAAATTCAACGAGCTGCGGCAGATGGCGTTCTTCGAGGGCTTCGGCGACGTCGCGCTCTGGGAAGTGGTGCGCATCGGCGCGTGGAAGAAGATCGCGCCCGGCACGGTGATCATCCGCGAAGGCGATCATGGCGACAGCTTCTACCTGCTGATCGCCGGCGAGGTGAGTGTCACGCTCTCGGGCAAGGACCTGAATACCGTCAAGCCCGGCGGCTGCTTCGGCGAAATCCTGTACTTCACCGACCATATCGAGCGGCGCACCACCACCATCACCGCCAAGGGCGAGGTGACGGTGATCGAGATCAAGGCGGAGGCGCTGCGCGCCGCCACAGACGCCTGCCAGGTGAGTCTCAACAAGGCGTTCATGCGCGTGCTCATCGAACGGCTGATGCAGGCCAACATGCAGCTCGCCGAGCGCGGCTAGGCGCAACAGTGAGACCCTGGATTCTTGTATTGCTCGTGGCGGCGCTGCCGGTGCAGGCCGCCGACAACGCCGTGGAGCGCGGACTGGGCAAGGCGGGCAAGGCGATCGAGCGCGGCGCCAAGGCTGCCGGCCGCGGCGTGGACCGCGCCGCCACCACGGTGAACCGCGCCCTGGAAAAAGGGCACAAGAAGGTCGACGAGCGGGTCAGGCCCGAGAAGAAGTAGCGATTTGCGCGAGCGCCGCGATCCAGCGCGGCGATTCGTTGAGGCAGGGCAGGGCGCGGAATTCGCCACCGCCCGCGTCGAGGAAGATCTTGCGTCCCTCGATCGCGATCTCCTCCAGCGTTTCCAGGCAATCGGCGACGAACCCCGGGCAGATGACGTGCACGCGGCGCGTACGCGCCGCGCCGAGCTCGGCGAGCACTTCCGAGGTGTAGGGCTGCAGCCACCGTGCCGGGCCGAAGCGCGACTGGAAGGTGACCCGGTAGCCCTCCGGCGGCAGGCGCAGCGCTTCGGCGAGCAGCCGTGCAGTGCGCAGGCACTGGTCCTGGTAGGGATCGCCGCGCTCGACCGCGCGCTGCGGCAGGCCGTGAAAGCTCATCACCAGCACCTCGGGCCGCTCCTCGACGAGCCCGGCGAGCGCGGCGATGTAGCCCGGATGCTCGTGGAACTGTTCGACGAAGTCCGCGTCCGGGCCGATCAAGTCCCGTATCGACTCGGTCGTGCTGCGGGCGTACTGCGGGTACATCGAAACGATGCGTGGATTGCCGGGTAACGTGCGCAAGGCCGACGCGATGCTCGGCTCGCCGTAGCGCATGGCGTACGCCACAGGCAGTCCGGTGGCCGCGCGCAGCAGTTGCGCCTGGCGCGCGGTGTGCACCGCCAGGGGGGAGCCCTCGGCGGTCCAGACCTTCGCGTACTTCTTCGCGGACTCGGCCGGGCGCTTGCGCAAAACCACGCCGTGCAGGATCGGCAGCCACAGCCAGCGCGGCAACTCGACGACGCGCGGGTCCGACAGGAACTCGGCCAGATAGTCGCGCACCGCCTGCGGTGTAGGCGCCGCGGGCGTGCCCAGATTGACGAGAAGGATGCCGTTCAGGACTTGGAGAGCGCGCTCGACAGGAGTTTGGCGGTGACGTCGACGACCGGCACCACGCGGTCATAGGCCATGCGCGAAGGGCCGATGACGCCGACGGTGCCGACCACCTCGCCGTCCACCCTGTAGGGCGCAGTGACCACGCTCACGTCCTCGGGCGCGTACACGCCCGACTCGCCGCCGATGAACACCTGCACGCCCTGGCCGCGCAGCGACAGGTCGAGGATCTGCAGCAGCGTGGTCTTGTGCTCGAACAGCTCGAACAGCTGGCGCAGCCGCCGCATGTCGTGCGACAGGTCCTGCGCCGTCAGCAGGTTGCGCTCGCCGGAGATCACGTAGGGCTCGCTGCCTTCCTCGAGGGCCCGGTTGCCGGCCTCGAGCGCCGCGTTCATCAGCTGCATCATGTCCTGCTTGATCTCGTGCAGTTCCTGCCGCAGGCGCTGGCGCACGTCCTCGAAATTGTTCCCGGCATAGTTCTGGTTGATGTAGTTGGCCGCCGACACCAGCTCGGCGGGCGAGTAGTCCCGCTCGGTGAACAGCACGCGGTTCTGCACGTCGCCGTCCGGCGTCACGACGATCAGCAGGACGCGCTTCTCCGACAGGCGCAGGAACTCGATCTGGCGGAACGCGAGCGCGCGGCGCCGCGGCGTCATGACCACGCCGGCGAACTGGGTCAGCTGCGACAGCAGCTGCGAGGCCGACTGAATGGCGCGCTGCGGGTTGTCGGGGTGCAGCTGGTCCTCGAGCTGACGCTGCTCGCCCGAGCCGAGCGGCTTCACCACCAGCAGGGTGTCGACGAAGAAACGATAGCCCGCTGGCGTCGGGATGCGCCCGGCCGAGGTATGCGGGCTGGAGATGAAGCCCAGCTCCTCGAGGTCGGACATGACGTTGCGGATGGTGGCCGGCGACAGGTCGAGGCCGGAATGCCGGGACAGCGTGCGCGAGCCGACCGGCTGCCCCTCGGCGATGTAGCGCTCAATCAGCGTCTTCAGCAGGATCTGCGCGCGCTTGTCGAGCATGCGCTGCATTCTACACATGCGGTTAGAATGCGGCGATGCCCAAGCCGGCGTTCTCCCGCGTTGCGCTGATCGGCAAGCACACGCCGGAAATCGCCGATTCGCTGCGCGCCCTGCGCCAGTTCCTGCGCGAGCGCGGCTGCGAGGTGCGCGTGGAGCGCGAGACCGCGGCGCGCATCGGCGACGGCGAGGACGCGGCGGGCTACGACGAGATCGGCGCCTTCGCCGACCTGGCCATGGTGCTGGGCGGCGACGGCACCATGCTGGCGGCGGCGAGGAGCCTCGCGCGCCACAAGGTGCCGCTCGCCGGCATCAACCAGGGGCGCGTCGGCTTCATGACCGATATCGCGCTGCAGGACGTGCGGGCGTCGGTCGGGGCGATCCTCGACGGCCGCTACAGCATCGAGGAGCGCGCGCTGCTCGATGCGCGGATCATGCGCGGCGCGACCTGCGTGCTGCATACGGTGGCGCTCAACGAGGCGGTGGTCGGCAAGGGTTCGCAAGGGCGCCTGATCGAAGTCGAGGTGCGCATCGACGGCGAGTACGTGTACGCGCTGCGCGCCGACGGCCTGATCGTGGCGACCCCCACCGGCTCCACCGCCTACGCGTTGTCGGCGCAGGGTCCGATCCTGCAGCCCGGCGTTTCCGCCTTTGCGCTGGTGCCGCTCAACCCGCACGTGCTTTCGGCGCGGCCGGTGAGCGTAAGCGACGCGAGCGCGATCGAGATCGTCCTGCTGCGCGCGCTCGATGCCCGCGCGCATTTCGACGGCTTCGCCCTCACCGAGCTGGCGCAGGGCGACCGGCTGCTGCTCAAGCGCTCGGCCGACTCGATCCGCTTCGTGCACCCGCCGGGCTACAGCTACTTCGCCATGCTGCGCGAGAAGCTGTCCTGGAGCGAGGCCGCCGAAAGGGGCGCGGAGCAGGACTGAATCGCCATGCTGCGGGTACTGTCGGTCCGCGACTACGTCATCGCCGAGCGCGTCGAGCTGGAGCCGGGCCCCGGCTACACCGTGCTCACCGGGGAAACCGGCGCCGGCAAATCGATCCTGGTGGACGCGCTCGAGCTGCTGGTCGGCGGCCGCGCCGACAGCGCGCTGGTGCGCGAGGGCGCCGAGCGCGCCGAGCTCACCGCGGAGTTCGACGTGGCGCCGCGCTCGGCGCTCGCCGCGTGGCTCGCCGAGCTCGAGCTGCAGGGCGACCCCGGCAGCCTGATCCTGCGACGCACGCTGGAGCGCGGCGGGCGCTCGCGCTGCTTCATCAACGGCCACGTGGCGACGCTTGCGCAATTGCGCGAGGCGGGCGAGCACCTGGTGGACATCCACGGCCAGCACGAGCATCAGTCGCTGCTGCGGCCCGCCGCGCAGCGCGAGCTCCTGGACGCGCACGGCGGCGGCGAGGCGCTGGCGCGCGACTGCGCCGTCGCCTACCGGGACTGGCAGCGCCTGCGCGCGCTCGCCGCGGACGCGGAGAAGCAGTTCGCGCAGCACGAAGCCGAGCGCGCCGAGCTCGAGGAAAAGCGCGGCCTGCTCGACAAGCTGGCGCCGCAGGCGGGGGAGTGGGAGGAGCTCGCCGCCGAGCATCGGCGCCTGCAGCACGGCTCGAGCCTGCTCGCCGGCGCGCAATCCGCGCTCGAGGCGCTGTCGGAGGCCGAAGGCGCGATCCTGCCGCAGCTTGCCGCCGTGACCGCGCGCCTGCGCGCCCTCGGCGAGCACGACGCGCGGCTCGCGCCGATCCTCGAGCTGCTTTCCTCAGCGGACGCGCAGGCCGGGGAGGCGATGCGCGCGCTGCGCCAGTACGCCTCGCGCGTGGAGCTCGATCCGCGGGCGCTGCGCGACATTGAATCGCGCATCGAGGCGCTGCACGGGGCCGGGCGGCGGTTTCGCGTCCGCCCGGAAGCCTTGCCGGAGCTGGGCGAAGCCACGCGCGCGCGGCTGGCGGACCTGGCGCTCGCGGCGAGCCCCGAGGCCCTGAAACAGGAAACGGCGGCTGCCGCCGAACGATACGCGGCCGCGGCAAGGAAACTCACGGCGAAGCGCAAAGCCACGGCGAAGGCGCTCGCCGAAGCCGTGACGCAGGCCATGCAGCAGCTGGCGATGAAGGGCGGGCGCTTCGGCGTGACGCTGCAACCGCTCGAGGCGCCCGGCGCCGCGGGCATGGAATCGATCGAGTTCGAGGTGTCGTCGCATCCGAGCCTGCCGATGCGGCCGCTCGCCAAGGTGGCCTCGGGCGGCGAGCTGTCGCGGCTCAGCCTCGCCATCCAGCTGGTCGCGGCGCGCGTTTCGCCGGTGGGAACGCTGGTGTTCGACGAGGTGGACGCCGGCATCGGCGGCGCGGTCGCCGAGACAGTGGGCCGCTCGCTGCGCCAGCTCGGCAAGGCGCGGCAGGTGCTGTGCGTGACCCATCTGCCGCAGGTGGCGGCGCAGGGCGATGCGCAGTGGAGCGTGCTGCGCTCGGGCACACGCGGCAAGGTGGCGACGAGCGTGGCGCGCCTGGACCGCGCGGCGCGCGTGGAAGAGCTGGCGCGCATGCTCGGCGGCGCCGAGATCACCGCCACGACGCGCAAGCACGCGGCGGAACTCCTCGACGCGGGCTAGAGGGCGGCGTCCTTGCGGTTGGGGCAGTCCTGCTTGGTGCAGTCGGCGTACAGGGCGAGCGAATGGCCATGCAGCTCGAAGCCGCGCTTGCGCGCGACCTCGCTCTGGCGTTGCTCGATCTCGGCGTCGTAGAACTCCTCGACGCGCCCGCACTGCAGGCACACCAGGTGGTCGTGGTGCCCGCCCTGGTTCAGCTCGAACACCGCCTTCCCGGTCTCGAAATGCTGGCGCGACAGAAGCCCGGCCTGCTCGAACTGCGTCAATACGCGATACACGGTGGCCAGGCCGATGTCGATGCCTTCGGCGAGCAGGCTGCGGTACACGTCCTCCGCCGACAGGTGGCGCACCTTGCTGTTCTCGAAAAGCTCCAGCACCCTGCGCCGGGGCAAGGTGGCCTTGAGGCCGATGTCCTTGAGGCTTTGCGCCGAGCTCATAACGATTATCATTATATGCTGATGATTCGCGCGCTCACCTTGCTCCTGGCGCTGCAGCTCGCGGGCTGCGGCTGGCTCGCGCCGTATCGCATCGACATCCAGCAAGGCAATTTCGTGTCGCAGGAGATGGTGGCGCAGTTGAAGCGCGGCATGACGAAGGAGCAGGTGCGCTTCGTGCTCGGCACGCCGCTGGTCACGGACATCTTCCATGCCGGGCGCTGGGACTACGTGTATTTGCTCGAGCGGCCGGGCCAGCCGAGCGTGCAGCGCCGGCTGGCCGTGTACTTCGAGGACGACAAGCTCGTGCGCCTGGACGGCGATGTCGTCGCGCAGGCGCAAGACCCGGAGCCGGCGCGATGAAAGTCGCCGTCGCCGGGGCGGGTGGGCGCATGGGGCGCGCGCTGGTCGAGGCGGTGCTCGCCGACCGCGAGCTCGCGCTCGCCGCCGCGCTCGATGCCACGGGCAGTCCGGCGCTCGGCCAGCCCGCGGGCGGCCTGAAAATCGTCTCGGACCTGGGCGCGCTGGCCGGCGCCGACGTGCTGATCGACTTCACGCGGCCCGAGGGCACGCTCGCGCATCTCGAGGCGTGCCTGAAGTTCGGCAGGCC
>JAOUGZ010000508.1 GCA_029865405.1 Betaproteobacteria bacterium | reverse complement strand
GTCCTTGAACTTGCCGATGCGGATCTTGGGCCCCTGGAGGTCGCACATGATGGCGACCGTGCGCCCGGTCTTGCGGCTGATCTCCTTCACCAGCTCGCCGCGCTTTTCGTGGTCGGCGGCGCTGCCGTGCGAGAAATTCAGGCGCACGACGTCGACGCCGGCGCGCACCATGCGCTCGAGCACCGCGGGATCGCTGGAGGCGGGCCCAAGCGTGGCGACGATCTTGGTGCTGCGGAGCATCGCGCGCAGTGTAGCACCGCGCGTTGCGGCGGCTTAGGCGCGCGCCTCGAGCGCCGCCACCGCGGGCAGGGTCTTGCCCTCGAGGAACTCGAGGAACGCGCCGCCGGCGGTCGAAATGTAGCTGACGCCCTCCGCCATGCCGAACTTGTTGATCGCGGCGACGGTGTCGCCGCCGCCGGCGATGGAAAACGCGCTCGACGCCGCGACCGCGCGCGCCAGCGTCTCCGTGCCGCGCGAGAACGCGTTGTTCTCGAACACGCCGACGGGCCCGTTCCACAGGATCGTGCCCGCGCCCGCGAGCGTGCCCGCGTAGGCGGCCGCCGTCTTCGGGCCGACGTCGAGGATCATCTCGTCCGCGCCGACGTCCCGTGCTGGCTTAATGACCCCGCGCGAGTCTTCGAGGCTCTTGCCGACGACGACGTCCTCGGGCAGCGGCACCCGCGTCGCCTGCATGATGCGCCGGGCTTCGTCCACCAGGTCCTTCTCGACCAGCGACTTGCCCACCGCCAGGCCGGAGGCGAGCATAAAGGTGTTGGCGATGCCGCCGCCGACGATCAGCTCGTCGACCTTCTCCGCGAGCGCCGCCAGCACGGTGAGCTTGGTCGAGACCTTGGAGCCGGCGACGATAGCGACGAGCGGCCGCGCCGGGTGCGCGAGCGCCTTGCCCAGCGCATCCAGCTCGGCGGCCATCAGCGGGCCCGCGCAGGCCACCTTGGCGAATCGCGCCGCGCCATGCGTGGTGGCCTCGGCGCGGTGCGCCGTGCCGAACGCGTCGTTGACGTAGACGTCGCACAGCGCTGCGATCTTGCGGGCGAGGGCCTCGTCGTCCTTCTTCTCGCCCTTGTTGACGCGGCAGTTCTCGAGCAGCACCACCTCGCCCGGCTTCACGTCCACGCCGCCGACCCAGTCGCGCCTGAGCGGCACCTCGCGCCCGAGCAGTTCGCCCAGGCGCTCGGCGACGGGGGCGAGCGAATCCTCCGGCCTGAGCTCGCCTTCCTTGGGCCGCCCAAGGTGCGAGGTGACCATCACCGCGGCGCCTTTCTCCAGCGCGAGGCGGATGCCCGGCAGCGAGGCGCGGATGCGCGTGTCGTCGGTGATGGCGCCGGACTCGTCCTGCGGCACATTGAGATCGGCGCGGATGAAGACCCGCTTGCCGCGCAGCTCAAGCTCGGCCATGCGCTTGAAGCGCATGGCGTTACTTCGCGTTCATCAGCGCCACGGCGGCGTCCAGCATGCGGTTGCTGAAGCCCCACTCGTTGTCGTACCAGCTCGACACTTTCACCAGCGTGCCGCCGGTGACCTTGGTGAGCGCGGCGTCGACGATCGAGCTGGCCGGGTGGTGATTGAAGTCCGAGGAGACGAGGGGCTCGGCGGTGTACTCGAGGATTCCCTTCAGGTTGGTCTGCGCGGCCTGCTGCAGGGCCTGGTTCACCGCCTCGACGCTCGTCGGCTTCTTCGCCACGAAGGTGAGGTCGACGATCGAGACGTTGATCGTGGGCACGCGGATGGCGTAGCCGTCGAGCTTGCCGTTCAGGTGCGGCAGCACCAGTCCCACGGCGGCGGCGGCGCCGGTCTTGGTGGGAATCATGTTGTGCGTCGCCGAGCGCGCGCGGCGCAGGTCCTTGTGGAAGACGTCGGTCAGCACCTGGTCGTTCGTAAAGGAATGCACCGTGGTCATCAGCCCCGAGACCACGCCGATGCGGTCATCGAGCGCCTTGACCAGCGGCGCAAGGCAGTTGGTGGTGCAGGAGGCGTTGGAGATCACCGTGTCGGAGGCTTTGAGCTCTCGGTCGTTCACGCCCATGACGATGGTGCGATCGACGTCCTTGTCGCCGGGCGCGGAAATGATGACCTTCTTCGCCCCTGCGGAAATGTGCGCGACGCCGCCCTTGGCCTTGCCGTTGAACAGGCCCGTGCATTCGAGCACCACGTCGACGCCGAGCGCCTTCCAGGGCAGCTTCGCCGGATCGCGCTCGGCGAGCACCTTGAGCTTGTCGCCCTCGACTGCGATGGCGTCGCCCTCGACCGCGACCTTGCCGGGAAAGCGGCCGTGCGCGGTGTCGTACTTCAGCAGGTGGGCGTTGGTCGCCGGATCGCCCAGGTCGTTGATGGCGACGAATTGCAGGGCGTGCTTCTTCCCGCCTTCGTAGTGCGCGCGCAGGATCATGCGACCGATGCGCCCGAAACCGTTGATCGCTACCTTGATGGTCATGGGACGACGCTCCTTACGGCTTTCTCGATGTTTTCGGCGGTGAAGCCGAAGTGCTTGAACAGGGCCCCGGCGGGCGCGGACTCGCCGAAGCGGTCGATGCCGACCACCGCTCCCTCGAGGCCCACGTACTTCCTCCAGCCATCAGTGACACCCGCCTCGACGGCGACGCGCGGCAATCCGGGCGGCAGCACGCCGTCGCGGTAAGCCGCGTCCTGGCGGTCGAACACGGTGCTCGAGGGCATGGACACGACACGTACCGGGATGTCCGCCTCGGCTAGCCGCTTCTGCGCCTCCAGCGCGAGCGGCACTTCCGAGCCCGTGGCGATCAGCACCGCCTTGGCCCACGGGGCGTCGGACAGCACGTAGCCGCCGCGGCGCACCTGCGCCAGGGCTTCCTCCCCGCGCAGCGCGAAAGCGACATTCTGGCGCGAAAAGAGCAGCGCGCTCGGGCCGTCGCGCCGCTCCAGAGCGCAAGTCCAGGCCACCGCCGATTCCACGGTGTCGCAGGGCCGCCAGACGTCCATGTTGGGTATGAGCCGCAGGCTGGCCGCGTGTTCCACCGGCTGGTGCGTGGGGCCGTCCTCGCCCAGCCCG
>JAOUGZ010000507.1 GCA_029865405.1 Betaproteobacteria bacterium | reverse complement strand
CCGAAGTGACCAAGCACCTCGATCGCAAGGCGCTCGACACGCTCACCGACCCGTCGAACTACCTCGGCGCGGCGACGGAGATGGTCGATCGCGTCGTCGGCAAGCGCGGCTGATCGCGCATGCAGACCACCCTCGGCGTCCTCGCCCGGCACGCCGCCGAGCGCGGCGGCGAGCGCGTCTACTGGACACCGGGCCGGGCGTGGACGTTCGCCGAGTTGTGGGACACCGCGGGCCGCGCGGCTGCGGGCCTGGCGAAACAGGGGATCCGCCGCGGCGACCGCGTGGCTTGCCTCACCAAGCACACCGCGGAATGCGTGGTCCTGGTGCTGGCGGCATGCCGCCTGGGCGCGGTGTGCATGCCGGTCAACTGGCGGCTCGCGCCGCCCGAGATCGACTACATCGTCAAGGACGGGCACGCGAAGTTCATGATGGCGGACCAGGCGTTCGCCGCCGCCGTGAAGCCGAGCTTGCTCACCGAGGAGCTCGCGGGCTGGGCGAGCGCCTTTGCGCCGCTCGCGGACGAGACGCCGCCTTCGCCCGAGGACACGATGCTGCAGCTGTATTCCTCGGGCACGACCGGGCTCCCCAAGGGCGTCGAGCTCACGCACCGCAATGCGCAGCAGTTGATGCTGGCGGTGCCGGACGCGATCGGCTACCGCGGCGCCCCGGACATCATGCTGAACGCGCTGCCCACCTACCACATCGCCGGCGTGGGCGTGGCACTGCTCACTGCCCAGCGCGGCGGCGCGAGCGTGCTGTACCCCGACTTCGATCCCGCGAAGATGCTCGACGCGATCGCCGAGCACCGCGTCACCCACGCCTTCCTCGTCCCGGCGATGATCCAGTTCATGCTGCTGTCGCCGGGCGCGAGCGACGCGGATTACTCGTCGCTGAAAGGCATCTCCTACGGCGCCTCGCCCATCAGCGACAAGGTGCTGGTGCAGGCCATGCGCACGTTCAAGTGCGACTTCATGCAGGTCTACGGCCTCACGGAAACGACCGGCGCCATCACCTTGCTTCCGGCCGAGGATCATGACCCCGACGGTCCTAAGAAGCACCTGCTGCGCTCGGCCGGCAAGCCGATCGGCGACGTCAGGCTGCGCATCGCAGGCCCGGACAGCAAGGACTGCGCCGAAGGCGAGGTCGGCGAAGTTCTCGTCCGCAGCGCGCAGAACATGAAGGGCTACTGGGGCAACGACAAGGCGACCCAGGCCGCCTTCGCGGGCGAGTGGTTCCGCACTGGCGACGCCGGCTACCTGAAGGACGGATACCTCTTCCTGCACGATCGCATGAAGGACCTGATCATCTCGGGCGGCGAGAACATCTACCCGGCCGAGGTGGAGAACACGCTCATGCAGCACCCGGCGCTCGCCGACGGCGCGGTGATCGGCGTGCCCGACGAGCAGTGGGGCGAGGCGGTGAAGGCCTGCGTCGTGCTCAAGCCGGGCGCGAAGGCGAGCGCCGCCGAGATCATCGAATTCATGCGCGAGCGCATCGCACATTTCAAGTGCCCGAAGTCGGTCGACTTCCTCGAGGCCATTCCGCGCAACCCCACCGGCAAGATCCTCAAGCGCGTGCTGCGCGAGCCCTACTGGCGCGGCCGCGAGCGGCGCATAAATTAGGGACAGACCTCATTTACCTTCTTGTACCTTTGTGATGAAAAGACAGGAAGGTAAATGAGGTCTGTCCCCATTTAGGAGCCGCCATGAGCTACGAGCAGATCCACTACGACGTCGCCGAGCGCATCGCCACGATCACGCTGCATCGCCCCGAGAAGCTCAACGCCTTCACGGGCGTGATGCGCGACGAGCTGGTGGATGCGTTTTCGCGCGCGGATGCCGACGACGAGGTGCGCGCGGTGATCGTCACGGGCGCCGGGCGCGCCTTCTGCGCCGGCGCCGACCTCTCGGCGGGCAGCGCGACCTTCGACTACGCGAAGCGCGAGGGCCTCAGCGCCGAGACGCACCGCGACGGCGGCGGCCAGGTGACGCTGCGCATCTTCGAGATGAAGAAACCGGTGATCGCCGCCGTGAACGGCTCCGCGGTGGGCATCGGCGCGACGATGCTCCTGCCGATGGACGTGCGCCTTTGCTCCGCCGAGGCGCGCTTCGGCTTCGTCTTCACGCGCCGCGGCATCGTGCCCGAAGCCTGCTCGAGCTGGTTCCTGCCGCGTCTGGTCGGCATCTCGCAGGCGCTGGAGTGGACACTCTCCGGGCGCGTGTTCCCGGCTGAAGAGGCGCTCGCCGGCAGGCTGGTCTCGAAGGTCGTGGTGCCGGACGAACTCCTGCCCGCCGCTCGCTTGTTGGCGAAGGAGATCGTCGACAACACGGCACCGGTGTCGGTGGCCCTCGCGCGGCAGATGATGTGGCGCATGCTCGGCGCCGATCACCCGGTGGAAGCGCACAAGGTCGATTCGCGCGGCATCTTCCACATGGGCGCCTCGAGCGACGTCGCCGAGGGCATCGCCGCCTTCAGGGAAAAGCGCACACCGAAGTTCGGCATGCGCGTCTCGCGCGACATGCCGCCGTTCTATCCGTGGTGGGAGGAGCGGCAGTTCAGATAGGGACAAACCTCATTTTCTCGATGCCGGCGAGGCGAATGCGCCGGTGCCTGCGTTCGGTTTTCCATGATCTCGCCTTTTCTGGCCGGAAGATTCACCCGGCCAGAAAAGACGAGACGCATTGAAAGGCAAAACCCGGGGCGACGTGAGCTGCGCCGCCGGCACAAAAAATAAATGAGGTCTGTCCCCATTTATTGCTTAACAGCCAGCGCGGCCGGGCGGCCCGCCTTCGCCTCGCGGATCGCCTGCCAGACGCGCTGCGGGCTCGCCGGCATGTCGAAGTGCGTGACGCCCGCCTGGCGCAGCGCGTCGAGCACCGCGTTCATCAGGCAGGGCATCGAGCCGGTGACGCCCGCCTCGCCCACACCCTTGGCGCCCAGGGGATTGGTCGCCGTCGGCACCGGGTGCTCGGTGACGCGCAGGCCGCCCACCAGTCCGGGGCGCGGCATGGCGTAGTCCATGAAGCTGCCGGTGAGGAGCTGGCCGCCCGCGT
>JAOUGZ010000505.1 GCA_029865405.1 Betaproteobacteria bacterium | reverse complement strand
GATCGCCAGGCCGGTGCCGGCGCCCTCGTAGTCCTCTTCGTGCAGGCGTCCGAACAGCTTGAACAGCTTTTCCTCGTGGCCCGGGTCAAAGCCGATCCCCTGATCGCTGATGCGAAACTCCGCCACCCCGTGGCGCACCGCCCCCTCGATGCGCACGTCGGGCGCGTCCGCGCGCGCCGAATACCTGAGCGCGTTGTCGATCAGGTGGCGCCATACCAGGGACAGCAGGGTCGCGTCCGCCGGCACGCGCGGCAGTCCGGTGATCGTGATGCGCGCCCGCTCCCGCCGGCTGAGGTGCAGGTCGTCGATGGCCGTCTTGACGACCTCCGTCATCTCCACCGACTGCAGCACCAGCCATCTGCGCCCGAGCCTGGAGTACTCGACCATCACGTCGACCAGCACCGTCATGCGTTGCACGTTCCGGCGCAGGCGCCCAAGCAAAGCGACGTCCTCCGCATCGGGTTTGGCGCGCCGTTGCGACTCCAGCAATGTCGCGCAGGCGTCGATGGCGCGTAGTGGTGCACGCAGAGTGCGCGATATGACGTGGGCGTGGGACTCGAGCTCCTGGATCGAGCGTTCCAGATCGCGCGTCCGTACCGCCGTCCGGCGTTCGATCAAGGCGTCCAGTGCGTGCGCGTTCTTCGGCAACTCCCCGGCCGGCGCCGCATCGCGGGCGGGGAACATGCGGTGCAGGATCAGTGCCGCGAGCAATCCCGATACCATCAGCGCGAGCGCCAGGCCGCCGACGCGCACCTCGATCACATCGGTGCGCGCATCGGAGACGATTGACCCGGACGAGGTCTGCAGGGCGTACCAGATGTCGTACGCGGCCCCGGCGACGAACGGCAACGCGGTGACGCACGCCAGGGCGGCGAACTGGATGCGCAGGTCGCGCAGGAGGGGGAAGCGATCTAGGGCTGCAGCGAGCATGTGGGCGTGGCCTCCAGAATCGGGAACGCGACCGTCAGTCGCGGTAGGAACGGTCTTTGGCGTCAACGAGGCGCACCATCGCGGCGAACACATCCTCGCAGGTACGCTTCTCGCCGGGACCGGACTCGCGCACGGTCTGCGCGAATACGTCCGGCCGGATCGGGTTCAGCGCCCCGGCCGCGGCGGCGGCGAGCTGCACGCGCGCGGCGTGCTCCGCGTCCGAGGCCGGGAGGTCCCGCACATTGCGGGCAGTGCGTTCGCTATAGATCGTCATGGCAGGCGGACGGACAGGACGAGCAGTGTAATCCGGCGCTGGCAGCGCGCGGCGGCGCAATCGCCCGACGGGATTTGCGCCAAAGTCATGAAAATGATATAATTCAAACACTTATGGAATGCCCGTTCTGCCAGAACGGGCGCGCTCCCGCCTCGGCGCCGTGCCGCAGTGCGGCATGCGCCAGCTCTCAATGCAGAAGGTCGAAAAGGAGATCCGCATGATCAACGCAAAACTCGATATCGGTTTCTTTCACGCGCGCGACGCGCGTACGGACGTCCCGGTGCAGGTGACGCTCGACGGGCGCGGCCTGACGCTCGTAATGCCCGACGACGCGGGCGAACCGGTGCTTCTGCATGGCGAGCGCCGAGGCCAGGGCCACTACGTCCTGAGCGCGCAGAACGCGGGCATCGAGGCAAGCCTGCACCGCTTCGCCGACAGCACAATCCTGGAGGGATTCTGGCGCAACGGCCGCGACCGCGGTTTCTGGCGCCTGCACCTGCCGCTCGACACAGTGATCCCGCGCGAAACCCGCGTCGTGAAACTGGCGGCCGGCGCGCGCAAGCGTCGCGCCGTGGGTACGCGCAACACGCGCAAGCGCGTCCGCCGCGCCGCGTAGAGCCGCGCGCAACGCCGGCTTGACCCTGTAGCCGCTACAGGGTTTCAAATCGCGGCATGCGCTCGGATTGCTGCCCGCCGCGATTGCCCACCGCCGACGCCGCGTACCGGCGGGTGCTCGTGATCGCCCTGGTCCTCAATGCGGTCATGTTCCTGGTCGAGCTCGCCTCGGGCGTGGCGGCCGGTTCGTCGGCGCTTCTCGCCGACGCCATCGACTTCGCGGGGGACGCGTCCAACTACGCGCTCTCGCTCGGCGTCCTCGTCCTTGTCCCCGCCTGGCGGCCGCGCGTCGCACTCATCAAGGGCTACGCGATGGGCGGCTACGGCGTTCTGGTGCTCGCGATCACGCTCTGGCACGCGCAGCGCGGCACGCTCCCCGAAGCCGCCACCATGGGCGCCGTTGCCCTGCTGGCGCTTGCCGTCAACGTCGGCGTCGCGACCCTGCTCTACCGCTACCGGCGAGGCGACGCCGACATGCGCTCGGTGTGGCTGTGCTCGCGCAACGACGCGATTGCCAATCTCGCGGTGATGGCCGCCGCGCTCGGCGTGCTCGGCAGCGGCAGCGGTTGGCCGGACTGGATGGTGGCGGCGCTGCTCGCCGGGCTTGCACTGACCTCCTCGGTCAGCGTCGTGCGCCATGCGCGGCGTGAGATACTTGAATCATGCGCATCGGAGAGCTCGCCAGGCGCGCAGAGTGCCCCGTAGAGACGGTGCGCTACTACGAGAAGGCAGGCCTGCTCGCCGCGCCGCGGCGCTCGGGCGCGAACTACCGCGACTACGGCGCGGCGCATCTCGAGCGCCTCGCCTTCATCCGCCGCTGCCGCTCGCTCGACATGTCGCTGCCGGAGATCCGCGCGCTGCTCGAGGCGATCGAGCATCCGGGCGCCGATTGCGCGCCGGTGGACGAGCTGCTCGATGAGCACATCGGCCACGTCGCGGCGCGCATCGCCGACCTCACGCGATTGAAGCAGGAGCTGGACTCGATCCGCGCGCACTGCGCGGGCCGCAGACCGGCGAGCGCCTGCGGCATCGTCGCGACGCTGTCGCGGCCGGCGGCCAAGCGCGCGCGCCGCAGCAGCCACGTGCGCGGCGCGAAGTAGGCGGGCTCATCCGGCCTGATCGCGCCGGCGCTCACGCACCAGGTGTACCGTCAGCGGCACGAGCGTCAGCAGGCCGAGCGCGAGCACGGCATACAGGATCCGGTCGAGCTCGCCGGTCGCCATCTCGTCGCCAAAA
>JAOUGZ010000506.1 GCA_029865405.1 Betaproteobacteria bacterium | reverse complement strand
GGCGTGCTCACCTGCGGTAGCAGCGACGAGAGCACGAAGAGGTTCATGCCCACCGGCGGGCTGATGAGGCCGATCTCCACCACCACTACCACGAGGATGCCGAAGTACACCGGGTCGATGCCCAGCGCCACGATGAGCGGGAAGAACACCGGCACCGTAAGCAGGATCATGGAGAGCTCCTCCATGGCGGTGCCGAGGATCACGTAGATGGCGCAGATCGACATCACCACCAGCATCGGGTGCAGGCTGAACTGCTCGATGAAGCCCATCAGGTCCGAGGGCAGCGTGGTGAAGTTGATGTAATTGGCGAAGACAAGCGCGCCGATCAGGATCATGAACAGCATGCCCGTGGTGCGCGCCGATTCCACCAGGATGTCGCGCAGCACGTGCCAGGTGAGCGCGCGGCGCGCGAGCGCGAACACGAAAGCGCCCGCCGCGCCCACGCCCGCACCCTCGGTGGCGGTGAAGAAGCCCGCGTAGATGCCGCCGATGGAAATGGCGAACAGCAAGATCACGCCCCAGATGCCCTTCAGTGCCGCGAGGCGCTCGGCCCACGAGGAGCGCTCGCCCGCCGGCCCGGCCTTGGCGTCGCGCCACACCACCCAGCGCACGGCGACGCACAGCAGCGCCACGGCGAGGATGCCCGGCAGCACGCCGGCGGCGAACAACCGCCCGATATTGGTCTCGGTGATGATGCCGTAGATCACCATGATGGTGGACGGCGGGATGAGGATGCCGAGCGTCCCGCCGGCGGCGATCGAGGCGCTCGCGAGCTTGTCGGAGTAGCCGAGTCTCTTCATCGGCGGATACGCCACGCGCGACATGGTGGCCGCGGTGGCGATCGAGGAGCCGCAGATCGAGCCGAAGCCGGCGCAGGCGACGATGGTCGACATCGCCAGGCCGCCCTTCCAGTGGCCGATGAAAGTGTACGCGGCGCGGAACAGCTCCTGCGACATGCCGGCGCGCGCGACGAAATTCCCCATGAGGATGAACAGCGGCACCACCGAAAGCTCGTAGTCGATGCCCGCGGCGAACGTGGTCTGCGCGACCTGGTCGAAGGCCGCGGGCCAGCCGCGCTTCAGCGCGAAGCCGGTGCCGCCGACCACCAGCATGGCGAAGGCGATCGGCATGCGCGCGAACGCCAGCGCGAGCAGCACCGCAAAAGCGAGCAGCGTTTCGGTCATTGCGTGATGCGCAGACGCGCGCGCGCGATGTGCTCCAGCGCCACCACCAGGCAGGCGATGGCGGCGAGGATCGCGAGCACCGCGAAGGCGCGGCTGAAGGGCCCGTGCGGGATGTGCAGCGTCATCGTCACTTCATTGGTGCGCAAGTGGCTCGCCGACAGGATCCACAGGCGCCAGCCGAGGAACGCGAGCACCACGCTGGACAGAAGGTTCACCACCACGCGCTGCCAGCGCCCGATGTGCGGGGAGATGAAGTGGTCGAAGACGTCGATGGTGACGTGGTTCTCGCGCGCCGTGACGAGCGGCAGCGCGCTGAAGATCAGCACGCCCATCATGAACTCGGTGATCTCGTAGGCGCCGTAGATGGGGTTGGCGAAGAACTTGCGCCCGGTGACGTCGAGGAAGGTGAGCGTCATCATCGCCGCGAGGTCGAGGGCGGCGATGGTGCCGAGCACCCAGGCGGCCCAGGCGCCGGCGCGCCCCGGAAAGAGCGCGTCCGCCCGGGGCGCTTCGTGCAGTGCGTCCGACAGTCGGCGCTACTTCTCGGCGGCGACGCGCGCCACCTCGGCGCGGAAGAACTTGATGGCGCCCGCGCCGTCGATGCCCATGGCATCCATCTTCGCGCCGTAATCGCGCTCCAGGCGCTCGGTGACCTTCTTCAGCTCGGCGATGAACTCGGGCTTCACTTCCTTGATCGTGCCGCCCGCCTCCTTCATCGCCACGCGGCCTTCCTTGTCGGCGCGGTCCCAGCCGGCGCCCGCGAGGCGCGCGAACTTCTCGCCCGAGACCTTCATGATCGCGTCCTGGTCGGCTTTCGACAGCGCCTCGAACTTCTTCTTGTTCATCGCGAACCAGAACGAGGAGCTGTACAGGCCGCCCTTCACGTAGCTGGTGTTCTTCACGAGGCCGGCGATCTTGAAGCTCTTCAGCGACTCGGTCGGGAACATGATGCCGTCCGCGATGCCCGCCGACAGGATTTCGTAGGACTTGGGCGCCGGCTGCGTGATGACCACGCCGCCGAAGGACTCGACGATGGTCTTCGGCACGTCGCCGCCGACGCGCATCTTCTGCCCCTGCAGGTCGGCGGGCACGAGGATGTGCTTCTTCGAGTGGTGGAACAGGCCCGGGCCGTGCGTCATCACGCCCAGCAGCTGCACGTCCTTGTGGATGCCCGACTGCTCGATGAACTTCTTGTGCGTGCGCCACAGCGCCACGCCGTTGTGCACCGCGGTCTCGCCCAGCTGTGGCAGCTCGGCGATCAGGTAGGGCTGAAAGCGCTCAGGCTGATAGCCGTACGTTGCCCAGGCGAGATCCACCTGGCCGTTGATGGTGGCGTCGTAGTGCTGGTTCGGTGCGGCGATCGCCTTGGGCAGCATCTGCACCTTGACGCGGCCGTTGGTGACCTTGGCCACCTGGTCGGCCCAGGGCTTCATGATGTAGACCACGATCGGGTGCGTCGGCGGCACCCAGTTCGACATGGTGAGCACGGTCTGCGCTTGCGCGGCGGTGCCGGCCGTGGCCAGCAGGCCCGTGGTTGCCAGGACCACGGCGAGTTTGACGGGTTTCATTGGGGTTTCTCCTCCTCCTGAGGCTGAGGCCGTAATAGTAGCAGCAGGAAAAGAGATGAACGACAGGGACCGTCCCCCATTCAGGCGCCTCGCGAGTTTGGCCTTTATGGGTCTCGCCTTTTCTGGCCGGATGAATCTCCCGGCCAGAAAAGGCGAGATGTATTGAAAGGCGCAAAAACCGACGCGCCTAGATCCCCTTCGCGAACTCCAGCAGCGCCTTCGCAAACGCCGCCGGCCGCTCAACCGGAATCAGGTGCCCCGCGTCGGCGAACTCAACGCGCCGCAGGCCGGCGATCTTCGCCG